>JAGLRO010000002.1 GCA_023136245.1 Candidatus Heimdallarchaeota archaeon | reverse complement strand
TTTAGTTTAATATCATCAAATTTGAAATTCGATCCAATAGAAGTTGATCCATTGATTGATAGATATTGAACTTCAGAATCATCGCCAATTTTGCATGCTCCATTACAACTTACTTTTGGTGCAAATAGCTGGTCATTGCACTTAAAGGATCCACTAACATTCAATTTTTCTGTAATTTCTGCACTATTTACTTTGGTTGATCCTCCAATTTCTATCTTCTTGGTTACAAGATTACTGCAAACTAAGGAACCACCTACTTCGATTTCAGGAGATTCAAGAGTTCCTGCAATTTTAGCTGAACCAGAAATTTCAAACTCTTCCTCTATAAATACATCGTCATCTGCTTTGAGAGCACCATCAACATCAACTTCTTTTGCGTGAAGTTTCATTCCATGCTTTGCCCCACCACTAACTCGATAGACTGTAATTGTAGCTTCTCCTCGTACTTTACAACCTCCCATTATCTTTACTTCATCACATGAGAAATTCTTTTCAATTTCTAATCCTCCATCAATTTCAGCTTTTTCACTTTCAAGATTACCGAGGATAAGAAGTTTTGATCCATTACGCATCCTACTACTTAGAACATGAACCTCTTTTACTTTGACATCTCCTTCAATTTCGAGATATCCATTTCTGTGTTTAATCTTGTTTGCTTGTACAGATCCATTAATTATGACATCACCATTACAAACAAGATCTCCTCCTATTTGTAAAGTTTCAATATCTGAAGGTACATTTATAGTAGCTCCATCTAGAACTTCAAGGTCGCCTTCAACTTTAGTTAGCTCAATTTCTTCGTCTTCATTTACAACAATTTTTTCCATTTTTGCCACCAATGTGTGCTTTCATGATAAATTTAATTTGTATATATAAAAAGAAAAATCACAACTTGTGACTAAAAGTGAACATGTACATAAAGAAATTATATATTCGGATCATTAAGTGTATATTAATCAGATTGTGATACAATGGAGGTGGTTTCTGTTTTTATGATTTTTTCCTCCCAGAGTCTTTTCATTTCATCACAGGTTTTTAATAAATTCTTTAATTTACCCTGAGCTTCAATTTTTCCATCTTTCATTACAATTACTTTATCTGCTCTCCGTAATGCAATAGGTCTGTGAGATACAGCTAGACAAGTTTCGCCTGATTTTTCAAAAACTCTTTTCCAGAGGAGTTGTTCAGTTTCGACGTCAAGGGCGCTAGATAAATCATCAAATATAAGAATTTCTGGTTTTCTTGCAAACATCCTTGCAGCAGCTAGTCTTTGTCTCTGACCTCCTGAAAGCTTAACTCCTTTAGGACCAACCAGAGTATCTAATCCTTTATCAAAATCATTTATTTCATCTTCAACAACAGCGAGTTTGAGCGATTCCTCTATATTGACTGAATCTTCAGGTAATCCCATCAAAATATTTTCTTTAATTGTTTCACTGAAAAGACGGGGTATCTGAGCAGTATATGCAGTTCTTGGGGGAATCAGATATTCTTCAGGTTTTTCGATAGTTACATCATTCCAATATAGTTCTCCTTCTTCTTTAGGTAATAATCCGAGTAATGTTCGAAGAAGTGTTGTCTTCCCTGAACCAATTCTACCTGTGATAACAGTGAATGAACCTTTATCAATTACAAGATTAATGTTCTTAATTCCTTTATCTGAATCTGGATAATGATAACCTAAGTTTTTTGCTTCAAATCTAATCAGTTTATCTTTTTCCTTTAATGTTAAAGGCTGAATCTGTGGGAACTGTTCCCAAATATAAACAGGTCCATGACGACCCAAAGCCATTTCTGTGACTGAAGAATCTCTCCCTCTGACTAATTTAAACATACGTTCAACTGATACTTTAGTACGTAAATATCTAGGAATCATATCACCCAATTGCCAAACGAAATCGCCTAAAGTTCCCAAGATACCTACAAAGAAAGCTAGATCTCCAATTGAAAAGAAACCTCCTCTAATGTTTTGTCCAACTAGTAGTAGAATGATACCAATACCTAAGTAGATAGTAACGTAGTATATCGAGTGTATTAATTGATGGAAGAATTCATCCTTAACTTCAGCTATACGTCTCTTCTCATTAATTTTCCCAAAATAGTTCAAAACATTATCTTCTGCTGTTGCTACTTTTATTGCTTGAACTGAACGAAAGATTTCTCCAATGGTTCGAGTAACTGCACCTGCAGCTTTGCGGCGTTCTTTTCTTAATTTTGTAAATACAGGTCTAGTGAAGAAGATGAGTATCATCATGAATAGAAATGGGATACTTATGAAAACTGTAAGTTGCCAATCAATACTTTGCATAACAACGAAAGCTAATATTGTGAATACAGCAAAGCTAAATGTTGAAGTAATATGATAAACGAACCAAAGAACTTCATCAACATCTCCTCTAAACCTAGATATGGCTTCTCCTGGTGAATCTGGGAGAGCAACAGCTCCTGGTTTTTTGAAAATCCCCTCTAGCATGTTTTTTCTTAACAAAACCCTACTAGCAAGTATGAAAATCCACATTGTAAAAACAAATACTAAATCCCCAACTAATCTCAGGCTCAAAGTAAGAGGTAATACTAGAAATACTAATATCCAGATGTTGACATTCCAACCAGGTAATCCGTCCAGTTTGTTAAAAATCTCGCGAGCTATGTAACTTGCTGCTAGGGGTTGAATGTAAAACAAAATATCAGAAAGAAATCCCATAAATACAAGCCATGGTTTGTATTTCATAAGTTCCCATGATAACCTTAGAATCCTCATTTTAACAGCTCCTCAATTTCTCCTGTTTGCATAAGGTGGTAGAATTGCGAATCAGGATTATTCACTAATTCTGTTCTGCTTCCGTGTTCAATAATATGGCCTTTTTCTATTATTAGTATATCATCAACTTTATCTAACGTTGCAAGTCTGTGCGCAACGATGATTCCTGTCCGGTTTACTAGTAATTTTTCAATAGCTAACTCAAGTAATCCTTCAGTTATAGGATCCAACCTGGATGAAGCTTCATCCAATACGACCAAGTTGGGTTTTTTTATAAACACTCGAGCTAATGCCAATAACTGAGCTTCTCCAGCTGATATACCATATTCACTTGATGAAATTACTGTGTCCAAACCTTCTGGTAATTTTTCTAACCAATTTTCTAATCCTACATCAGAAATAATTTGAACAATTTTCTCATCCGGGATTCTATTATCAAAAAGTGTTACATTATCTCTAACAGAAGCTTGGAAAAGCTCAACACTTTGAGTAACATATGAAATTTTATCTCTAATATCTTCTAGAGCTATATCCTTAATGTTCATTTCATTTAATCTTATTGAACCATCTTTTGGTTTAGTATCATATAATCTAAATAATAATCGTGAAATTGTTGTTTTTCCGCTTCCCGTTTGTCCCACAATCCCAAGTGTTTTACCAGATTCAAGCTTGAAAGATATATCATTAAGAACATAATCATTTTTATTATACGCAAAACTTAATTTGTCAAATTCAATTTCCAAAGGACCTGGAAGGAGTTTAAGAGACCCTAAATCTCGAATCTTTGTTTCATTTTGGTATAGTTTATTAATACGATCTAATGACGCTCCCGCTTGTTGAAGATTCTGCATTTGTCTAGTAATTCTAAAAATAGGCATCAAAAGAATACCTGCAAACATTTGAATTAGAAAGATTGTTCCTAGTGTTATGATTCCAGTATTCAGTAAAGGAATGCTAGGAGCAAATACTAAAGTGTTGATGATTGCTATAATACTCCAGATTGCCATAACGAAAAACTGATCTCTAATAAGTGATTTTCGAAATGCTCTGAAATCTTTTTTTGAATAATGAAAAAATTTACGCATTGCATTATCCACACCCTTATTTGCTCGGATATCCTCGATAGCACTCAAACTCTCTTCTATCGAACCATACAAATCTGCACTTGTTTGACGTTGTTTTTCCCAAAATTTCACTGAAAAATTTCTCAGTAAGTAGATGACAACTATCGCGAGTAAAGTAAAAGTCGTAAATGCAATTCCCAAAATCCAGTGTTTAACAAAAAAAGTCACTAAAATCCCTATTATCAATAGCAGAGAAGCTAGCAGATCTATTGAAAACTCTGAAAGAAATGTAGCTAATGTATTAATGTCTCCGTCTATTCTTTCTATCATCTCTCCTGGTTTGTATTCATTATGAAATGTCATATCTAGTTTTAAGCAATGTTCAGTTAAATCGAATCTTAATTTATTTGTTGTTGACCAAGAAAGATTCTGTCCAACATATACTGAAAACAAAGTAATTCCTTGTTGTACAACCATCAAAATAATGTAGAGCGATGCAAGCAGAATTAAGGTTCGAATTACAGAACCAATATTGGCAAATGGCAATGATAGTGTTTTAAAGAATTCATTCAGATTCTGTAAAGGTACGCCTTGAGTTGCTAAATTGATATATCTCTCAACAATTAAAGGTGTAATTATCTGAAGTATAATTCCACCTACCAATAGAACAGCTAGAAAACCTAGTCTTTTCTTAAAGGGAGCTAGATATTTTTTCTGAACTTCCCAGTATTTTTGGAGTGGAATCTTCATTGACTCCAGAACATCTTTAGAATCCTTATAAAAATTCCCACTTAAGACCCGTTAGACACAATAGGATTAATAAAAAAACTTTCCAAGAAGCTTGATTATTAAACCTGCCAGTTATTTTCGTTTTAGTGTTTTTACATTCAAAAACTTCTTTATCTTCTTCAATTATTTCCTCATTCACTTATAAAATCTCAACTAAGTATTGAATGCTCTGTCGCCAGCATCTCCCAAACCTGGTACAATGTATCCATTTTCATTGAGAATTTTATCTATATCTCCCGTAACAATTTCCACTTCTGGAAATTTCTTTTTAATTCTTTCAATACCATATTGGGATGCTATAGCGCAGAGCACTATTATTTTCTTAGTTTTTTGTTCTTTCAAGGTTTCTAGAAGGAACAAAATTGTCGAGCCACTCGCCAACATGGGATCGACTATCAAGGCAACTTTGTTCTCCAGATAAGGGATATTAACATAGGTACAATCTATTCTGAAATCCTTTCCTCCTACCTCTAACATTTTACCTCTTGAAGCAGAAATAACTCCAACTGATGCGTTTGTGAACTGTTCCAGTACTCCCTCTGACATTGGCAAAGCAGCTCGAAGAATGGTGATAACAACAATTTGATCTTTTAGTTCGATTACATCTGCTTCTCCTAATGGTGTTTTAACTGTTCTTTGTGTTGTATCTAGCAGTTTAGATGCCTCATAAGCTAGATAACCACCAATTTTTCGAAGATTTGATCTAAAGCTAGCGGGTTCAGTTTTTATATCACGAAGATTACCTATTACTTCAGAAATTAAAACACTATTTTCACTGTAATTAATCGACATTTTCAGCTATACTAGAAATAACTTGAATATATAGATTGTTGATTATCTGTTTTCTTTTTCTTAGTTTACTTCTTATTCTTTCAGTAATAAAAAGGAAAAATAATAAACAAAGGAAATATATTACTCTTTATGGAACAAACTCAGAGAGTAGGATTCTTATTAATCCATGGACTAGCAGGTAGTCATAATGTTTTGCTTCCTCTTGCAGAGTTTCTGGAAGAAAAGAACCTAATTGTGAGAAACATTGATCTTCCAGGTCATAATACCACTCCTGAAGATCTGAAAACTAGAGTCTGGGCTGAATGGACAGAGTATGCTCAAGAACAACTAGAACAACTAAAAGACACTTGTGATCAAGTATACTTGTCAGGCACTTCTTTAGGCGGAATCATCTCTCTATTTTTAGCAGCTAGAAATGAAGGTATATCGGGTATTATTCTCTTTTCAACAGCATTAAAGCCTTTCAATTTGAAATCTTGGGTGGTTTACAATTTCCCCTTTATCCGGTATTTCATTAGGTGGGTACCCATGAAAAACTTTGTACTCAAATACATAGGGATTCCTACTAACTGGCGGATTTACGAAAAAATCCCAATGGAAAGTCTTAGTGAGGGTGTTAAATTGCTGAAGTCGTTAGAAATAATTGTGAATAAAGTGGTACAACCCATTTTAATAATTCATAGTCATCAGGATAAATTAATTCCATTTAAAACAACAAAACAGATTACATCAGCAATAAATTCAGAAGATGTGACTATTGCTGGAATTACGGAAGGTGGTCATGTCATTCTCAAAGATAAAGGTTGCAATCACTCACTAGAAATTATAGATAAATGGTTAGAAGCTAGAATCTAAGCATGGTTTGATTACTCTTTGAAATGAGGAAAGATTTGAGCGTTTAGTACATATATTGGATCAGATTTATCTTCAAGCATTTTTTCAGGATAAGGTCCAAATTTTTCATTCAATTCTGCAAATAACTCATCTATTTTTGACGTAACAAATATACAGGAATTCAATCAATTAACAAAGGAGAAATAAGCTTAGATTAATTATCCTCTCCCATTTTCTTTTTTTTTGAAAGATAGTTACAATATATAAGTACTTACAATATGGTATACATATGCCAGAAAAAAATGTTCGTACTGGTTGGTTCTTTAGAGACGAAGAACCATCTAATGATAATGAATACTTTGAAAATATGACAAGAACTGTGTTTCAAGCTGGTTTAAGTTGGCAACTAATATCTGATAAATGGTCGAATTTTAGAAAAGCATTCAAGGATTTTGATATCGAAAAAGTGAGTGATTTTGATGAAGAAGACATTGAAAGACTAGTATCAGATTCAGGCATAATTCGAAATAGAGCAAAGATAGAATCCACGATTGTTAATGCCATAGCTTTCTTGAAAATCAGAGAAGAATATGAATCTTTTCGAAATTTCATAGATAACATGGACCGGTCAGAGAATTACAAATTCGTCAAAAAAGAGTTAGCAAAACGATTTCAACGTATGGGACCTAAGACAGCTATGATTTTTCTTTACAGTATTGGTGAAGATATAAAACACGAGGATTAAGAATTTTCCAGATTAATTGAATCTGATTCTTTAATCACTCTTTTATCATTCTTGTTGCGTTTTCCAATAAAATAGTAGGAAATATAAATTATCAAAACAAAAGAGATTATTATTATAGCTGTTGTTATGAAAACCGCGTTAATACCAAATCTTTCCCAAACTGGAGTTAAGCTTAATGTTGATATTGAGCGTGATAGAGAAACATAAAATCCCAATGCTCCGAGAGCCATACCTCTCTGTACATTTTTTGACATTTTTGTAGTTCCTGTATTAACACCAATGAAACTTGTTAAACTGCAAGCACTGTATATCATATAAAACACAATTAACAATGATAGTGAATTCGCAAAAACCATTAAAATCATCATGCTTGATGATATAAGAATTGTAAAAAATAACGGCCCTTTATATCCTAACTTATCAATAATTCTTCCAAGGAAAGGTTTGAAAAATATTAGAACTCCTGAAGTAATCCAAGCAACTTGAGCTACAACATCATACGTGAACCCTTTTGCTACAACTAAAAACGGAAAGAATGCAGTCCCTATATATTCTAAAAATGCAATTGCAAGTTGAATTGTGTAAATGAAACTTAATTTTTTCTGTTTAGACACAGTAATAAGAGATTTGAACATTGAAAGAAACGCCTCTCCCAAAGCTTTTGCTTTTGAATCCACTTTCAAACGTTCTTCCTTTTTTAATACTTCGGGCATATAAAACATTAAACCAATTACACCAATGAATGATATCCCAGCTCCCCAAGCAAAAAGTATTCTTAGTTGTGAAAGAGGTTGTATTAATCCAGGAATCGTAGTAATATTATCAAAATTACCTGCTAGAATATTAACAAATTTGAGATGGGATCTCTTTAATAGTAGGAAAGCTAACAAAGCACCTAGAATCGCCCCAATATCCGTTCCTTGAAAAACTCTTCCCTGTAATTCACCTATACTATCCACTTCTTCAACATCTCCAATATAAGCAAAAATAACTGGCCAAAAACATGACATCCCAATTGCAAGAAAGGTAACTGCAACGATTACATAAACCCAATGAGTCGAAATAGCTAAGAAGAATAAGCTAATTGTATAGAAAATAACACCTGCAATGAGAAGAGGTTTTCTCCCAATCATCTGGGAGAAATGTGACAGAGGAATTCTCAAGAATAACTGGTAAATATTCCTTAAAGCTAAGATAAATGTGATTAATAAGATAGCTGTGTTGATGTCTTCTAAATGAAGTCCTACATAAGACATAAAAATTGTCAGTGAAAAACTACCAACTACACCCAGTAAAATTGGAGAAAGACGACGTCGATCATTTATGTAAGTCTTCGCAACAATATTATCTAGAGTGTTTCTCAAGAAATTTTGTTTTTCATTCAGAGACTTCAAATCCGTTTCTATTTTTTTAAAAAAAACGAATATAAACATAATGGAGCATACAGATTAAATATTCAAAAAAAAGATGTTTGACGGTCATCCATCAAACCTTTAAAATCTATTTAGTAAGAATTGCTCTTACGAATCTACCATGAAGCAGAGCTAATTTATTACTTAAATGGAGAGATAATGTTAGTAATATAAAACCAACTATGGGGCTAAGGATAAGCAATACTATTCCTACCCATTCAGGTGCCCAGTAATTAAATACATACTGAATCCATTCCTGATAGTTTCCTCTTGCAAATTCTATAACATAAGCAAAAGGAAGAGCAATTAGCCCGAGTGATGTTGAAATTAAAGTTATGAATATGGTGAATAAAGCAATCCCTATAGGCATTGCTGGTAGTAAGAAGTAAAAGAAAGTCTTTAAGATTCTTTTGTCTTTTAAAGAATTAACAGCTCTTTGGATAACAGATCCTTCGTAATGGGGTTTGTAAGCTTTTGTAGGCATCTTTACTCCTACTAGTATCTCTGTAAGTAATCCCATTGAATACATTATTCTTGGAAGACTCCATAGAAATAAGTAAAGTAGAATTATACCAACAAAAGTGAAAACTAGACTAACTGAAACAGAGAATGCAGTAACAGCATATGTAAAGAAAATAATCCCAAGTGGAAATGTGAGGAAAAGATATAGAAGGTTTGAATAAGTTCTCCAATAACGAAATACTCCAAAATAAGAAACAGCTTTTTCTTGCGAATATTCTTGTTGATTATTGTTCATACAAAGGGAACATACTCCAACAGTAATAAACGTTAACAAATAGAAATTGTCATCAAACAAACAATATTCTATAGTAATACGTTGTTTTGAGAAAGATATCAATAATATGTGTTATCTTAAATCCATAATTAATACATCTGAGGGTTTTCCTTTTCCACAATTTTATTATATCTCCAAATCAATAGATAAATGGGGGTCAATGATGTTTCCACATTCTCCACAGTCCAGTGTTCCACCAGATAAGCTCATACAACAATTAATAATGCAAGCTTTACAAGCTTTCGTTACAAATGATTACGAAACTGGTGTTTACTTTTTAGAACAGATTCGATCTAACCTTCCAAGATATATGTATCAACTTTCTCCAGTATATCGATCTTTGTGTAAAGAGATTGTGAAAATGCTTCAAGACGGTAGTCTTGTTCCAAATAAATCTATTGCTTCAGCAGGTCAACAAGCAGCATTATCTCATCCTGGTCTTGTGGGTTTAGAAGAACAAGAACAGGAAGTTTCCGAAACAAGTTTTGATAACCATCCAGCAAAAGAGGTTTCTGCATCGCAGTTAGATTTTTCAGAACCTCCAACTGAAATAGAAGAACAATCATCTATACCCTTTGCTGAACCAACACCAGAAACAATCGAAACTACACCTCCTATTATTGATCAACCTGTTGAAGATGAAGCTGTTTTTTCAGGCGATAATATGGCTTCTGATTTTATATCTGAATTATCCTCTGCTGTTGGTGAAGTAAAAAAGAAGAAAAAGAAGAAAATGCAAGAGAAACTAACTGGATCTATGGATGAATTGGAAGATTTTGATTTTTAATGACACTAATTTAATTATTAATTATACCAATTTGTTTATCTTTAACAAGTGTCCAATCTTGTAGAATTAATTTATCGACTACACTTCCCAATTCTTTTGAAATAGCACCTAATTTCTCTTTAAGAACTTCTTGAGGTGTAGCTGAAAAAAGATGTCTTATTCCACCATGAGGGAGCATTTCAACCTCTTTTATAACCATTTTTTTATCAATTAAACTTTGAAGTAAACGTAGAGAGGTTGTTCTATCCTTACTTATCCTAGCAGCAATTTCCTTAATTGTTCTTTTTGTTTTAAGTGCAAAGAAATAGATCTTAATATGTGACTTTTTCATACCAAACATAAATTCAAAAATAGGGCAGATACAAAACCCACATTCAAATTCTTCACATTCACAATCCCTCAAACCAATACTTCTGCCTACTTTTTCTGGGATATCTACAAGACTTCTATACATTACGGGCTTGTTTCAGTCATACAAATAATAAATGTTATGTTTTTACAAAACGCATGGAACTAATCCGGTATTAACTGCCAGTCTTGCTTAATCAGCTTCTCCATAGCTGTTTCTACTTCTTTAACTACAACTCTTAATCTATTCTTGATTATTTTCTGAGGTACTCCTGTGTAAACATTACGTGTTCCACCATAAGCTAATTGTTCAGGTTTCTTGCGAATTAAGCCCTGTTCTATCATATTTTGAACAAGCCTTACTGCTGTAGTTCGTTCTCTGTTGACATGGGTTGCGATGTCTTTTATTGTCTTTCCTTGTTTTAAAGTATAGAAATAGATTTTTACATGTAAGGGCTTTAATCCAAATAAACACTCAAAAATATCACACTTTCCCCCATTTAATAGAGTATCTGGTAAATTTATTAAGCACTTATGCATTTCGTATGTGTATTATTATTGCACATAATAAGTATTTTGCTTTTGCTGATTTGTATGATAGAACAATTTAAAAGTGTGTGCGAGAAGCTTACACATAGCTTATGGTGTCATATAATGGATGATGAGTTAGAAAGAATAAGGAAAGATAAAATGCTGAAAATGGTGAAAAATGATATGCCCGTTGTTGGTACATTTCATGTCGAGGAATTAGCTGAACTTAACGATCAATCTTTTGAAGATTTTACAAAACAACAAGGTATAGTTGTTGTTGATTGCTGGGCAGTTTGGTGTGCACCATGCAGGACAATGGAACCTATTATGAAGCAATTGTCAAAGGAATGGGTAGGGAAGGTTACTATTGGAAAATTAAATGTGGACCAACATCCCCGTATTGCTATGAAATATGGAATTTCATCGATACCAAATTTTCTTGTTTTTCAAAATGGTAAGTTTCTTGGAAATGTCGTTGGGGCTGTAGGGAAGAAACCCTTTGAAAAACTCTTTAAGAAAATTCTTTCGGGAGAATTAGATAAACGAGAAGGATATTCATAATATCTTTAATCTTTCTTTGTTTACTAGTCACTCAAATCTATTAATGTTGCGTAAACAATTTTCTCTTCTGGTTTTAATGACATTATTCGAACACCTTTTGTGTTTCTGCCAATTTCTCTTATTGTTTCGATTCTTGTTCTAATACTAATTCCAGAGTTATTTATTATTGAAATGGATTTTTCTTTTGTTGGTTTTTTGGGAACAACTAAAACTGAAGCTACAGGTCCATTCCTCTCTCCTGTTTTGATATCAATTACTCCTCTAGCACCTCGATGAGTGAAACGATATTCTGTACATGCGGTTCTCTTCCCGTAACCATTTTCTGTAATAGTCAATATTGAAAAGTCTTTCAGCTCCTCTTCCGGAATTGCAGCACCGCAAATTACTATATCTTTTGGTCTCTTAAATCGCATACCAGTTACTCCTTGAGTAGCTCTTCCCATGAATCTAACTTCTCTTTCATGGAAATGAGCTGTTAACCCAAATTTAGTTGCTAAGTAGATATGGTCAGTACCAGTAGTAACAAAAGAATCAACAACTTGATCTCCTTTCTCAATGTTTATTCCTATAATCCCTGTCTTTCTTACGTTTGAAAACGCTGAAAGTTTTGTCTTTTTCACTTTTCCTTTTGCAGTCACAAAAAATAAGAACAAATCCTTGTCAAATGAATCTCTTTCTACAGCTACAATTTTTACAACTGAAGTATCAACAGGCAATATAGTTTTCCAAGGCGATCCTCTCGCATTTCTCCTTCTAGCTTCCGGAATTTCAAAAGCTGGTGTCGAGTGAACTTTTCCTCTTTCTGTGATTAATAACAATGTACTCTTATTGAGTGTGACAAGAACATCATATAAACTATCATTATCCCTTAGAGTAACAGCTGTCATACCTTTTCCCCCCCTCCTCTGAGTTCTAAATTTGTCTATCTCAATTGATCTTACGTAACCTAGTTTTGTATTAGTTATTAGCAAATGTCTATCGTGAAGCATCTCATAAATATCTCCGTTTAGAGGAATATCCGCTTCGTCAAGAATTTCTGTTCTTCTTTCATCTCCAAATTTTTCTTTAATTTCAATTAATTCATTTTTTATTATACTCATTCGTTTATGCTTGTGAGCTAAAATATCCCTGTATTCTTCTACTTTCTTTTGTAGTTCTTTCTTTTCATTTATAATTGCTTCAACTTCCATTCGAGCAAGTCTAGCTAATTGCATTGCTAGAATAGCTTTTGCTTGAACTTCATTAAATTTAAATTTCTTCATTAATTTTGCCTGAGCATCAGCTCGATCATCTGATTTCTTTATGAGTGCAATTACTTCATCAATATTCTGAAGTGCGATGTATAAACCCTCAAGAATATTAAGTCGTATTAGTGATTTACTAAGTTTATATTTGATCGATTTTCTTACAACATATTCTCGATGTTCAAGAAATATTGAAAGAGCTCTTTTGAGATTCAATAAAAGGGGTCTTCCACGTGCAAAAGCCATGTTTTTTGCATAAATGGTTCTTTGTAATTGAGTATACTTGAATAATTGACCAATTATAACTCTGACACCTTTTTCATGAGAATAATCAGGATGGATGTCAATCTCTATCCTAATTTTGTCCTTTGACAAATCTCTAGCATCTGTTACACCCCTTATCTTTTTACTGGAGATCAGATTGTGTAATTCTTCCATTAATGTGCTTTTATTAGTTAAGTACGGAAGCTCATTTACGATAATAACTGCATCTTCTTTTGTAGCTGTGGGTTCTTTTATTTCAAAATTTGCTCTAATGACAATTGGTCCCATCCCAGTATTTGCATAGATTGGCATAGTTCTTCCATTTACAATTCTTGCTCCTGTTGGAAAATCTGGACCTTTAACGATTTTTGATAATTCTTCAACTGGTGTTTCAGGATTGTCAATTAATTGGATAGTAGCATCAATTACTTCAGAAATATTGTGTGGGGGAATGTTTGAGCTAAGTCCTACAGCTATCCCAGAAGTACCATTTACAAGTAAAAGAGGAAATTTAATTGGTAAAACTGTTGGTTCCATCTCTTCTCCATCAAAATTCTCTCGAAATTTGACAATTTCTGGAATAACATCTTCTAATAACTCGCTTGATATCCTAGCTAATCTTGCTTCTGTATATCTCATTGCTGCAGCAGGAAAACCATCTATGGAACCAAAATTGCCTTGACCATGAACTACTGGATATCTTAAAGAGAAAGGTTGTGCCAAACGTACGAGAGCTTCATATACACCACCAGCATGAGGATGATATTTTCCTGTGACTTCACCTACGATACGAGCACATTTTTTATGAGGACTGTTGTGAACTAATCTCATCTGATGCATAGCCCATAAGATTCTTCTGTGAACTGGTTTAAGCCCATCCCTTGCATCTGGGATTGCTCTTTCGCTAATTACATAATGTGCATATTCAGTATATGCTTCTTCAAGCGTCCTTGATAATGTCGCACGGTGAAAAGATTCTTTACTTTCATTGCTAGTCATAATTATCTAATCCTAAATTTTTATCAAAGCTCTATTTCTTCGGGTAATTCTTCTCCAGAAATTTCGATATCAAACAATTCTTCCTCAGTGATTTCAACCTCGTATAAGTCTTCTGGTTCTTCAATACCATATTCTTTCTTATATTCAGCAGCATCAATACTGAAAACCTCCTCCATGATGAACTTCTTACGGAAGGAAACATCACTCCCCATTAACTGTTCAAAACGTTGGCCTGCAAGAGCTGCATCCTCGATTCTTAGTTGAATGAAATAACGACTGTTTGGTTTCATAGCAGTTACTTCCAGTTGATCTGCATTCATCTCTCCTAATCCTTTGTATCTTTGAACCCTAATACTTGCAGGATCAATACCTGTTTTAACTATTTGAGAGATTAAGTTATCTTTTTGTTCTTCAGAGTAGCAATATTCAGAACTTCCTTCTTTGAAAGCTTTTGATTTGCCTCTTGACAGATATACTCTGAATAAGGGTGGTTTAGCAATAAATATTTTTCCAACTTCAATCAATTCTCTCATATATCTGTAGAAGAAAGTTAAAAGTAGAGTCATAATATGTGCTCCATCCACATCGGCATCAGTTAGGATTGCAATTTTACCGTAACGGCATTTTTCTAAATCAAAATCATCTCCAATTCCTGTACCTACTGCCATTATTATACTTTGTATCTCTTTATTGCTTAGTGCTTTAACCAATCTAGATTTAAAGACATTCAACACTTTTCCTTTTAAGAATAAAATCTCTTGATATTGGCTATCTCTGGCTTTAACTGCTGTACCACCGGCTGATTGACCTTCTACAAGGAACAATTCTCTTTTTGCAGGATCCTTTTCTCTGCTTTCAATTAGCCTGCCAGGTAATCCCACCTTTTTATCTTTCATTCGAACAATTTCTCTAGCCTTTCGAGCTGCTATTCTTGCTCTCTGAGCATCCATTGCTTTATCAATGATGTTCTTAGCTGTTTTCGTATTGATTTGTAGATATTCTTTGAATTTATCTATCATAACTCTTTGAACTATTCCATCAACTTCACTATTACCTAGTTTGGTTTTTGTTTGACCTTCAAATTGAGGATCAGGGTGCTTAATACTAATGATGGAAATTAAACCCTCTCTAACATCTTCTCCCCGGAGATTATCCTCTTTTACAGAAATAATCCCTTTAGTTTTACCATAATCATTTAAAGCTCTAGTTAAACCTGCTTTAAATCCAGAAATGTGCGTTCCCCCCTCAGATGTATAAATACCATTTACAAACCCCATGATAACTTCATTATATCCTTCTGTATACAGAATACTAAGTTCGCATATTACTCCATTAATAGTACTTTCAATATGAAAAACTTCATCAGGTTTGCTGAAGATACTTCTTTTACCTTTACTTAAATCAAGAACAAATTGACTTATACCTCCCTCAAAAAGAAATTCTTGTTTTAGTGGTGGATCTGTTCTTTCATCAGTAATTGAAAGACGAAGGTTCTTATTAAGGTAAGCCATTTCCTTTATTCTTCGAGAGATAGTATCAAATGAGAAATTAATAACAGGGAAAATGGTGGTATCGGGTTCAAAATAGATATAAGTCCCTGTTTCAGGAATTCCTTGATATTCTTTTTCAACAACTTTACTGATTGGTTTTCCTTTACCATATTCCTGAATAAACTCTTTTGATTTATTGTAGACCTTTACAACCAATTTTTCAGAGAGAGCATTTACGCAAGCTAAACCTACTCCATGTAGTCCACCTGAAACTTTGTATGCTGTTTTATCAAACTTCCCTCCTGAATGCAATTTAGTAAATATGACTTCTAAAGTGTTTTGATTAAATTTGGGGTGTTTTCCAACAGGAATTCCTCTTCCATAATCTAATACAGAAATTCCTCTCTCTTTGTGAATAACAAGCTGAATGTTATCACAAGATCCTGCCATGTATTCATCTACTGAGTTATCAACAACTTCCCAAACTAGATGATGTAAGCCTTCTTCACCTGTTGTACCAATGTACATAGCAGGTCTTTTTCTGATTCCCTCAGTTCCCTCCAAAACCTTGATTGTTTCAACATCATATGTTGTGCTACTACTAGGATTTTCACCAGATTTGTCATCCATAGATATCACTAATCGAGATTATTTTTAGTTCCATAAATATGGAACCCGTATTTTGCCCTTTTAGGATTAAAGTCGGGAGTTTTCACGACAATTTACTACTATAAAAAAATGTTGTTAATCATTTAAAAAGAAATTGGTATATAACTATCAAATTCACATAGATAGAGGGAGAAATAAAGAAATTTAACGGAAAATAGAAATTAAGGTTTAATCTAATAAATAAAATACTAAATTTATGTTGTAATTCGAGTACCAGCTATAATGTGCAGAAAATTAGAAATATATAATTTCTTCTTCTGTATAACGTTAGAATTAAAGCTAGTAATTACATTTACAAAAGGAAAAAACTAAGTAATCAATTTTAAGATATTTGAGGAATTTTCTTAACCATTACTCCTTTCAAAGTGCTCCGAGAATTACCTATTACTCGAATGTCAACTCTATCTCCAAGATTTCCTTTAGCTAGAATAACTGGTTTGTAATAGATATTCCTACCGAACTTATTCCCTGTACCTGTTTCTTTCAATATCAGTATTTGACCTTCCCATTCGTGCCATTTTTTGTTTTTAGCTTTCTGAATTTCATGAACTTTTTCAGTAAGATACTTACTTCTTTTTTTCTTGATGTCAGAAGGTATTTTATTTGGGTGTTTTACTGATGCTGCAAATGGTCTATCTCCATATTTTGAAACATTAACTATGTCAAATTTGTGTTTCTCTAAGCAATTTACAGTTTGATCAAAATCAAAGTTTGTTTCACCAGGAAAGCCAACAATAATATCAGTGGATAAAGTAATATCTGGAATTTTGTCTCTGATTTTCTTTATTAGCAGATTGAAGTTTTCCATATTGTAGCTTCTATTCATCAAATCTAGTATTTTATCAGATCCACTCTGAATGGGAACATGTAGGAATCTGTAAACTCTCTCATCATCTTTCATGATTTCAAGCAAGTCATCTATTATTTCAAGTGCATATATTGGATTCATCATTCCAATTCTAACTTGGAAATCACCTTCAATTTCCAGTATCCTCTTAAGTAAATCAGGGAGTGCAACACAATTGTCTTTTCCATAAACTGCTGTGTCTTGAGCTGTAATATATAGCTCCTTAGCACCCATCTCAATTGCTTTTTTGGTATAATTTACAACCATATCTATAGGATAACTTGTGAGCCATCCTCTTGCATATTTAACTGTACAATAAGTACAACTTCCAAGACAGCCTTGTGAAATTGGAACAATTGATGTCAAAGGTTGATTAGGTAAAAAGACAGGTTTTTCTGGTAATCTTGCCATTTGATAAGCTTCCCCATTTATTAACTGAAGAGGTAAATATTTCAAAATTGATTTACCAATATTAGGTGGAGTGAGAATGGCATCTGGGCAAGTTTGTTTAATTCTATCGGGATTTATTTTGGGAAGACATCCTGTAACAATAATATCAGCATCAGTTATACTGCAGTCATAAATGAATTGGATAACCTTGTCTTCAGTTGGTGTTTTCACTGCACAAGAATTTATTACAATGACATCAGCTTTGTATCTATCATCCACTTCTTCACCGTAGGAATGAAGAAGAATCTGTCGAATATTCTCGCCCTCTCCTTGATTTTGTGTGCAGCCAAAATTCTTCAAATAGAAGCGAAACTTCAAGGATTCACCCATTAAGAAAGACAAATCTTTTCACTTAAAAAATGCATTGTTTTGTGAGAAATTTTCTAAAGTCTATTTCTTGAAAAAAATACTATATGGATTTGAAATTTCAATTTATTATAGAAAGGTTTTTGGATACAACTTTAAAATACAATAAGCAACATCTCTAGTGAAAACAATGAGTGAATTCGTACCCACCCCCCCTATATCCCTATATATTACTGATATTGTTGAAGGGAGTGTAGTAAAAGAAGGTGATGAGAGGTTTCGTTGGGTCCTCATAACATATAATGGAGAAAAAGTCTACAAAGTTAGAATAAATGGTACCATTATACAAAAATATCATAGTAGCGGAGAGGGAGAAAAAAAATCTTTTACTTCTCTAACTCTGAATGATAGTACTAGTACAATAAGAATGAAAGGGTGGGAAGAAAATGCTGAATTCATGAACGAATTTGATGTTGGTAATGAAGTAGAAATGATTGGTAAACCAAGATTGAGCGAAGATGAAATTTATGTTCTTCCTGAACAGATACTGAAAATTGAAGATTTTGATCAAGAACTCTATCTAAGAATCAAAAAAGTGAAAAGATATCTAAAAAAAGAGTTTGAATTGCCAACTGAAAAACAACAAGAAAAGAAGCACACACTCGAACAAAAAGGGTTGATATTTAACGTAATAACAGATGAAGAGGAAGGGATAGAACTAGATGAAATACTTGAAAGGACAAAAATAGATAGACCAACGGTAGAATCAGTTATACAAGATCTGTTAAATGATGGGGATATATACGAACCTAGTACTCTGAAATTTAAAAAAATATAAGAAGAAGAGATGATCATTCTTCGAGAAAATGAGAATTTATCAATTGTATAAGTTGCTCCTTTAACTCCAAACCCGCAACAAGTAAACCCAATTGTTCAATTTTGTCAGAAAGTGGATTTAATCCTAGAATATAACGAATCCATAATCCTAAATCACTAGATACTGTTCTGTCTGATTCAATCCGATAAGTATGATATTCAATTGAGAAATAAGGGACATAAGGGAGTATTTCAGCAAGCTCTCTTAGACTAAAAGCTGTTCCATAGATTTTTTTGTGAGAACTGGGATCTCGAAAAACAAAGGGAGGACTAATAGGCTTTGTAGATTGATTATTTATCAATGTAGTTTCAGATTTTAACATAGTAACCCCTTCTGAACCCGAACGAGCTTGAACTACAATGCAGATTTTTAAGTTTTTTTATCAAACAAAGAGTAAAACTTTAAATTCTGTAAGCGTAAAGTTAATTTTTTCTCAATAATAACAAAAACCTAGTAAGGTTTTCAGGTTCGGAATGGGTCTGAGTGTAACCCCTCCACTATGGCCGCGACGAATCGCAGCGAACGGCTGTTCCCAAGCCCTCGCGGAACTTAGTACAAAGCCACACGTTGGAGGACTTAACTTTCCTGACCATCCGGATCGCATCCAGATGTTGTCTGACCTTACTAGGCAAAAAGAAAAGAAATAAAATCACTTTTTAATCTTGCTATTGGAGACAAAAGGAGGGTATTAATCAAAGCTAATTATATGTCGAAATATTTAAATTCCGAAAATTAGCGGAGTAATATGATAAGCCGCGATACTCAAGTGGTATGAGGATGGATTGCTAATCCATTGCCTTTGGCTCCCGGGTTCAAATCCCGGTCGCGGCTCCATCAATTTATTTTTCAGATACATCTCCAAACTTAAAAAGTCATATAATAATTGATTTTTGGCATGAAATCTGATACAGTAATTGAGCTGAATCATGGAGCAGGCGGTTCTCTTATGGATACTTTTCTTCAATCACTGTTAGATATTTACAAAATCAAATCTGTTGACAATGGCATTGGTGTGGATGAACTAGATGATGGGGCATCAATTCCAATATCAGGGGAAAAAACTATCATAGTAAGTTCTGATTCACATACAGTAGATCCTATTTTCTTTTCCGGGGGAGATCTAGGTGTTTTAGCTGCTGCTGGTACAATAAATGATATAGTAATGATGGGTGGAAATCCTATTGCAATAACATGTGCTCTTCTTATCGAAGAAGGAACTGTTTTCTCAACAGTTGAAAAAATACTAACTTCTTTTGCACAAATATGTGAAGAAAATGATGTAGCAATTATAGCTGGAGACACTAAGGTTTTGCCAAAAGGACAAGTAGACTGTATGTATATGAGTACAACTGGGATAGGATTTAGAAAATCACCTAATATTATAGGTGATAATCAGATTGAGCTCGGAGACAAAATCATACTCACTGGTTTTCCTGGATTACATGGATCATCATTAATTGCGAGAAGAGAGGGTATCAATTTACAAACTGAATTAGAATCTGATGTTGTTCCTCTTGTTAAAATGCTTTTACCGCTTGCAAAAACAGGACACATTCATGCTATGAAGGATCCAACCAGAGGGGGAATTAGCAGTGCATTAAATGAGTTTGCTTCTAAATCAAATATTGGGCTTTTATTAGAAGAGGAATCCATACCAATGCATCCAGAAGTAAACGGTGTTTGTGAGCTTCTGGGTTTAGATCCTTACTCTATTTCTTCAGAAGGTAAAGCTGTAATAGCAGTTAGAGCTGATAAAGCAGAGGAAATATTAAACGAGTTACGAGCACATCCCCTTGGTAAGAATGCACAAATCATTGGTGTAGCAACAGATAAGTATCAAGGAAAAGTAGTTGTAAGAACAACCGTAGGTGGTCATAGACTAATGAGAAAACCTCTCGGTGAACCAATTCCAAGAGTATGTTAAGGTTTTTATCATGTCAATAATAAAAAGCGAATTATTTTCTACCGTGTCACATCTTGTTGGTTTTATTGCTGCACTAGTTGGTACAATTTTCTTAATAGTTTTATCAAGAGATTCACTACAAACTCTAATAACTGTTATAATTTATGGTTTTTCAATTTGTTTTTTATTTGCTTCTAGCACCCTCTATCATGGATCAAAGACTGAAAAAAATGGAAACTCTTTTTTGAGAAAATTAGACTATATTGCTATTTTTTTCTTGATTGCTGGAACTTATACACCATTGATGTATACTTATCTTACAGGTTCATGGCGTTGGGGAATTCTAATTGCTCAATGGTCAATTGTTTTAATAGGAACAATTTTCAAGATATTCATGATTCCAATTCCAAAATGGATAGATGCAAGCATATATTTGTTAATGGGATGGATGGTTATCTTTCCTCTTAAACAACTAATATCTGTAGTACCAACTAATTCTTTAATATTAATAGTAGCAGGAGGATTAGCTTTTACTCTTGGAACAGTATTTTTCGTGTTAGATAAACCGAAACCGATTCCAGGATTATTTGAATTTCATGAAATATTCCATGTTTTTGTTCTATTTGGAGGATTGTTTTTCTATATAACTATATTATTTGCAATCTGAAATCTATGAAAAACATAGAAAAAGAGATATATTCAAATTCTCTAGATAATTAAATAGCTTATAGGGATATCTTTTGAGCTTCAAATCTAACGTAAGACAAAAAGTAGAATATCAGTGCAATTCTTGTGGAAAACTAAGGATATTATTTATTGCACCAGCATTACAAAGTGAAAAAGTTGCTTCTCATGATTGAGCAAACTTGTGAAATTCTTGTCTCAGGAATTGTACAAGGAATTGGTTACAGACCTTTTGTTTTCAATCTAGCAGTGGAGCTCGGAGTTGAGGGAACAGTTATGAATCTAGGAGACGCTGGAGTTCAAATAATAGCTCAAGCAGAAAAGAATTTACTGTTGAAATTCATAAGTTTTCTAAAAGAGAAAAAACCTCAACTTTGTGTTTATGAATCATTTCATGTAAATTGGGATGTAGATCCAACTTCATTTGAAGATTTTCGGATTGCAAAAAGCTCAAGTGAAAGTAAAGGAGTTGGTTTTTCATATCTCCCTCCTGATATATCAATTTGTGAAAAATGTCTTAAGGAGCTAGATTCCAATGAAAGGAGACGAATTGATTATCCCTTTAATTCATGTGTAGAATGCGGTCCTAGATTTACTGTTATTGAGAAAATACCTTATGATCGTCCCTATACGGTAATGAGGGATTTTCCCTTTTGTCAAGCCTGTAATTTAGATTATACTAACTCAAAAGATAGACGTTTTCATGCACAAACAACATGTTGTATAGATTGTGGTCCTGTCTATTCTTTATATTCCTCAAATGGAAATACTATGTCATTTGAAAATCCAAAAACACTCACAAAGTTTGTTGCTAAAGCCATAGAAAATGGCAAAATCATCGCAGTGAAAGGAATAGGTGGTACACACTTAGCTTGTTCAACATTAAGTGATGAAGTTCTATTGAAATTAAGAGAAGCCAAAGGAGAACGTAAATACAAACCTTTTGCAATTATGGCTAGAGATCTAGCTTCGATAAGAAATTTTGCAAAAATCAATCCAAAGGAAGAGAAATTATTAGAAAGTTTTAGGAAACCTATTATTCTATTAAATAGAAATAAGAATTATTATCTTTCTGAATGGGTAGCTCCGGGTTTACATAACATTGGTGTAATGCTCCCATATGCTGGTATTCATCACATGTTACTAAAAGAAATGGAGGAACCCACTATTGTTATGACAAGTGCCAATCCTTCAAATTACCCTATGTTCATTGAGAATAGGGAAATTATTGATAAACTCCCATATGTGGACTACTTCTTGCTTCATAATAGACGTATCTTTCAGAGAAATGATGATTCAGTGATTAGATTTAATCAACTAGGAAACAATTTATCTCAAAAATTTCTGAGGAGATCAAGAGGGTGGGTACCAGAACCTCTCTTATCCCACATTGATGTAGTAGATCGAACACTGCTTGGTATCGGAGCAGAAATGCATCTCGTACCTTCTTTAATGAAAGGAACAAAAATTATTCCAACTCAACATATAGGTACGGTTACACTTCTTGAAACGTATGATTATATGTTGAATGCAATTGAACATTTACTTAATCTCTACAATGCTAAAATTGATGCTATTGCTTATGATTTACATCCACAATATATGACCTCAACTAGTATAGAAGAGATAGCAGATCGATTAGGTGTTGATGAGTGGAGAAGCTTTCAACATCATGAAGCCCATATTGCAAGTGTGGCATTAGAAAACAAGATAAATCCAGAAGAAGAGATAATTGGAGTAGCTTTAGACGGTACAGGATATGGTAGAGATGGCAAGATATGGGGAGGAGAAATTTTCTCTGGTCAAATAACGGATCTAAAAAGAGTTGGTCATCTGGAAGAATATGCTTTACCAGGTGGAGATATGGCAGTTAGATATCCTTTACGAACATTACTATCATTATTATCCCATAAATATACAAAACAAGAAGTGTTTAGCTTTACAGAGAATCTGCATAAATTTTTACCTAGAAATAAAGATGAAGCACATTTTATCTTAAACCAGCTCGAGAGAAAAAACTACCCCTCTTCACATATAACCACTAGTACTGGACGATTTCTAGATGCTGTGAGTGTGTTCTTGGAAGTTTGTGGGATTCAAACTTATGAAGGGGAACCAGCTATTAGATTGGAAGGGTACAGCTCTGGAATAGAACAAACGGAATCTCTTCCAAAAATTGATATTTCATATATTGAAGATGGTGCTCAATATATCTTGAAAATATCAGATGTTTTTCCACAACTTCATGAACTAAAAACCCTTCATTCCAATAGGGAGCTAGGTTATGCAACACAAGTTGCTTTGGGTAAGGGATTAGCTAATGTTGTTAAGGAAATATCTGAAAAAAATGGAATTGATAAAACTCTTGTTTCAGGAGGGGTGGCATTAAACAGGATTATTATTGATGCATTAATAAAAGAATTAGAATCTGATAATATTACTACGATGACCAATGAAAAAGTATCACCAGGAGATGGAGGAATTTCAGTTGGCCAAGTTTATCTTTTATCACTCAAAAATAACTAGTTTTATTGAAACTGCCTAGTATCATTATTATTTATCATATTGAGTTTTGGAAAAATGTTTACCCACTCACGATAAACCTTAAAAATTAGATTAACATGAATACCAATGTTGCATCTGTAATCCCTTTAGGGTTTACAAGCGCTAATATATAATATAATTCTAAATGGAGGATTAATTCTAATGGAACTGTGGGTAGAAATAATTCTAATGATAACAGTCCCTGGAATTCTATTCCTTGTAATCACTGCTCTCTTCATCGATTGGTTGGATAGAAAAATATATGCCAGGGGACAAAATAGAAAAGGACCACCATTCCTCCAACCACTTTATGACATAGTAAAATTATCAGCAAAAGAATCGATTATACCAGAAGGTGTAAGTAAATTCTGGGTGACAGTTTTACCTATGATGTACGTCGCAGTCTCATTAACAGGAGCACTAATGATACCGATTGTTGTAATAAGAGAAATTGGAGAAACTCCTATTGAAGAAACCATTGTTACTGGTTTTGCTTCGTTTAACTTTGATGTTTTCTTTATCCTTTTAATTCTCTTATCCTATGGGCTCCTACTGTACTTTCTAGGTTATGTAACTCACAATCCCTTTGCACAGATAGGAACTACAAGATC
>JAGLRO010000199.1 GCA_023136245.1 Candidatus Heimdallarchaeota archaeon | reverse complement strand
TAAACTCTCATAATCTCAAAACCATAAGGATCAGCATCCATTAATGAAAATATTGGAATTTGGAGATCATCATTAATCTTCTTTAAAAACTGTCTAGTTGCTACATCAGGTTGACCCTTTGCTGTGATTAATATGCTAGGTACATAATCATAGAAGTGATCTTCAGCGAGTCGATTGAAAACAGCATCTTTCTCAATAACTAAGCACATTTCAGCATCAGTATCCATATCTTCAATGTCATCAATATTCGGAGAGATTGCTTTTCCTGCACCAATTGCACTGCAATCGATAAAATCTCCTTTTTCTTTAAAGCTAATTTTACCAACTACAATACCTTTTGAAGAGGCACTAATATTCAGAGAAGAACGAGTAACTTGAAGCATCGCACTGAGATCTTCTAAAAGAGAATCCGAAACTGATTGTTTCTCGAATGAATTTACATCCATATAAAAGACATCTCTTTTTGTGCTGTGAATATCTCTTATTAGTATGTTATGAATCAACTTCATAATAATAGTCATTTGTTCAACTGAACTAACAGAAGCTAGGTTTCTAAATTGTCTGTCAATCATTTGACGTCCAATTAGTACTAATTCTTGTTCTTCATCAAAACCAACATTAGAACCACCTCTTGAAGGGATATTGAATGAAGCATCAGAAGGATTGATAATTGCTTGTTGAAGAAAGTCAACAGCATATTCGACAAGAAGATTATTTGTTTCCTCAGAAGATTTAGATTCAACATGAGTAACCCCGAAAGGCATGAAATATTCCATTTTACGCTCAAGTTCTTTCTTCGCTTCTTCGATTTTTGCTAGAGAAACATTCTTTTTCACACTTACTCTCATAGTTTCTTTCTGTAAAGGATAACGAGATAGTTTTCTTGTAGGTTCAAGACGATGCCATTTCTTATTACTTCGTAAAAAGAGAACATAGGTTCCTCTCTTTAAATCAAAGGCATCTCTAGCCCACGCATACATTTCTCTTGTTTGAATTTCCTTATCGAAACTTGCAGGTTTTTCTATTGCTGGTAAAATTGTTGAATTACTAAAAATATAATCATGATCTGGTGTCATTTCTCTCTAACCTCCGACTTCTTAGTTGGAGAAGTATTATTTATATCTAATAATGTAGTTTGCTTACTTCGAGTAGGTTTCTTTAATGCCGCTGTTTTTACCGTAGAGGTTTTTTGGGTCTTTTGAGTAGTTGCTTTTGAGGTAGATGAAGATTTGGTCTTTGTTATAGTCTGGGGCTTGGATGCTGTTTTAGATTTAGGGACTTTTTGAGTGGTTTTTTTCTTTGCTGAACTTTTAGGTTTTCTCAGTGGTAATTTATTTTTAAAAGATTTAATGGATAAATAGCTTAAGTCGACTTTTCCTTCCATTAAAGAAGTAGGATAAACAATGTATTCCTTAACTGTACGAACTCCCAGTAGTTTTATTTGGTTCAAGACATTGGGTTTGATATTTAAATCAGCTATAGGTCTAGAAAGGAATTTCATTAATTTCTTTACTCTCAGTTCCTTGAATATAGCGTTTGCCTTCAAAATTCGTGATGGAAAAAGCATTTCTTGGAGACTCTTTATTCCAACCCTATTCAATTGAACAATGATATCTTCATCTAAGAAGGGATGAGTTGTCTTCAGAGTTACTTGATCCTTTTCTGCTGATTTTATCGATTGTTTGTTTATTTTTGATAAATCAGCTCTTAATTGTCGTAGTGGAACACCACATTTCTTAGACAAATCTTGTGGTGGTGTATCAAACAAATCCCAGAGAGTATAGATGCCATCTCTGTACAGTTTAAAGATACCCTGGACATTATCTTTTATAATTTCATTAAGATAGTGAATAGGTGTTTCCAGAACCTTGTGTATTCGAGATATCTGAAGACTATTTAATTTCGAAGTTTGTGAGATTAATTCTGATGAAACCTTCAGATGAGCCACTGAAGTGTATCCTGATAAGGATAATAATTCCTTCATATTACTATCAAATAAACCTACTTTGTCAACGGAATAGCTTTTCTTATCTAATAAATCATTCAAAGCATGAACATTCATTTTGATTGATATGCTTTTGATAATTCCCTGTTCATTATCAGTAAGAGTTGTTTCTATTGTTTTTTGAATATCTGAAACGAGTATGAAATCAGATACTTGCATTAAACTTGAGTTTTGCATCTTTCCTAATAATCTTTCATGACTAGTTAGGGCATTCAAAGGTATTCTTAATGCTGAAAGGATGTTATTAAATTCAGGTTCTAAATCTGAAATAGCTGTACTTTCAACATACTTTACTAATGTTCCTATTGTTCTTATGTTCTTCTTACGCAAGAATGATGCCAATGAAGAATCCTTGATGAAAGCAGTGAATCTTTTTTGTTCTATACCAAGCATTTTCTCAACTTTAGTAGTTGATAATTTCGGAAGTAACTGTTCACAATTCAGCTCATCTTCGTCTTTGGAAATATCCTTACAATATTGAAGAAGATCATAAACTGTTTTTAATTTAAGCTTCGTAAGTTTATTGTAGATTTGCTTATTCTGAGTAATAGGCTTAAGAATAAAGAGATCAGTTTCTACCAATTTCTTCAATGATTCGGTTGCTTTCCAAATACTGGAAGTTTTGTTCTTAGATTGTAAATTAAAGACAATTGCTTCTTCAACAGAAAATATAGAACGCTTTTCAAATAAAGATAATTCACTTTCTGTAAAAAGATTGCTTGCTAAAGGCGTTAGTTGTCGTTCTAATTTCATCAGCAAAGGTATTGAAATATTTCTGATATTCCGAAGGAATTCAGTCTCTTGTACCTTTGTTTTAATATTATCGTAATCTTCTAGTAACAGGTTACCCAATGTTGAAGGAGTATTTTTAGCAATTACTTCAAGTTTCCTTCTCTGAGGGAGTAGAATTATTGAAGGTCTTTGTATATACTTCAGCAGATTCTTAACCTGTTTTGATAGTTTAGAGTGAAGAGACGAAATAGTTTTTGTATACACCTCTCTCTGATATTTTTTAAGAAGAAGTAAATACTCAAATGGTAAATCAGACAGTTTATGTTTCTGTTCTTTATTGTCTAACTCTAGAATCTGTGTCAAGGTTCTACCTTTACTAAAAATGAAATTAGAAAGACTATTGAGAAGATTAAACTGTTTCTTAGAAAGAGAAAAGTTGTTCAGATTCATATTGATGTAAACAAAGTCCTCTAATGAAAATGAATCTTCCAATGAGGACTCTAACTCCTTGACATCCAGAGTCTTAAACAGGTTTACTTTATCTGCTATACTTTCTGACAGAACTGAAATCTTTGCATCAAATAATTGTGAATAATTTTTTATACCTTTGTCATGGAGATACTCTATATCTGAAGCTGAAAATACTTTATTTTCCTTAATAAATGGATAATTTGTGAAACTATTCTTACTTATCGAATACCTAAGTTTATCTACTTCTGTTTGCTTTATAGCGAGGATTTGTGCTAATTCCTTGTTTGATAAGAGATAAAACTCCTCTACAGTTTTAACAGCTTCTTGTAGGTTCTTCCAACTCTTTATTGAAATCCCGGGTATGAGTAATAAACAAATAGGTGTATCCAATATTCGTTGAATTTTGTTAGCTAAAGTTCTTGAGATTGGAATATCTTCTTTCTTAATACCAAAAATAAGATCATCTATTGTTAAGTAATATCGCTGAAGTTCTTTCTTTATCTCTGCATCAAAAATGCGAATTCGACTAAGTTGAACTTTCTTACGAACATCAGATTCTATCTTTTTAAGAGATATTTCTGGAAGAACTCTAAGTATACTTTTTTGAAACATCACTGGAGTTAGGTTTTGCAAATAAGATTTCTGTTTAATCAAAAGATCTCCTATTGAAGTGATATTATTCAATGAAAGATTCTGAACATCCTCTTGTGTTAAGAGTGATAGAGAAGAGGTAGGTCTGTTAAACGCTTGAAGAATTCGAGTTCCAGAAACACTCAAGGACTCTTTATTCTTATAAAGTAAAGTTAAAAGCTCAATCACATTTTTAGTGTCAACTACTTTAACTTTAGTAGAGAAAAGATCCATCAAATCAGTATTTTCAATAAATTGGTCATTCTTTATGTATTGTTTCAAGACACCTTCAATATCAGCGAAGTAGACTTTCAGAAAATCAACAATCTTCGCTTTTTCTTTTTGCTCAACAGCGAAAAATAAGTCATGAATTGTGAAGATTTCTTGATTGAAGAATTGACTGAATATTTCAAGAATCCCTCTTTGAGATATTTCGGGATAATAAAGTATTGACATATCTAGTAAGGATTTTGCCTGTTTACGTATTTGTAGTATTTTCTTCTTTTCTATCAACCATTCATAGATGTTATTCTCTATAAGATCTGAAAGATTGTATATCCCCACAGATTTAAGGAAATTCTTATCTTGAATTGATAAAAAGAATAATTCACTCATTCTTTGAATAGATTGTTTGGTAATTTCTTCTTTTATTTCATCCAATTTCAGGATATTTGTGACATTCGTTATATCTGAAACCTTAATTTTCGCCTCAGAAGCTATTTT
>JAGLRO010000198.1 GCA_023136245.1 Candidatus Heimdallarchaeota archaeon | reverse complement strand
GTTTCTGAGAAGATATGAAATACAAATCTGCAATTATATTCATTCCAGCTTTCTTCATCTTCTCCATAACTTTCGGATCAAGATCAAGGAACCTGATATTTGCAAAAAGATAAGGAGCGATTGCATCAAACACCTCTTTTTGCTCTTTTAATGAAGGAGAAGTGAGGAGGGATTTGTATGAGTAAAATCCTTTATTTCTTAGAAACATTTCTAGATCTGATACAGGTTCAGTAAATCCTAATTCTTTAATACTTTTTACAAGATTTAGTGATTGCAAAATCTCCTCTCTTATGGTCTTGGGGAATTGTTTAATGTAAGTCAAATGATCAATAATCGAAATGAAACCTTTCTCATAGCAGAAATCAATAGTTTCTTTTGCTAGATTTTGCAAATAACTGATATTTAGAGAAAGCTTACTTCTGATTTCTAGAATATCTTCCTCTTTGATTTTGCTATTTCCAGTTATATAGTCTATTGGTAAGTAATATAGATGTTCTATTGTAGTAGCACCAATCTGTTGAAGTTGAGTTGTAATGTTATTTGATAAACCAAGATCTTCTATTTTAATGCCATGTTTCTGAATATTACTCAGATTCCTAATAAGATAATTAGAATCTTCCTTTTGCTGTGTAAGAAGCGTTTTCACACTCGGAGTCCAATTCTTTTGAGGTAATTCCAATAAATCTGAGTAAGTGATTATATTCCTATCCAAGAATTTCTTAATCTCTGGATTTTTAAGTTTCAACGACTTTCCAATTAAAGTAATAGGTGTAAGAAGAATGGATGTTGATTTTTTTAGATGAGTTCTATCAGCTACCGATAGCGGAAGTAGTTCAAGGTTTAGGTTAGAAGCTTGTACTAGAGAAACACAACCATATTGAGAAAGAGTCTCTTTTGCTTCTTTGGATAATCCTGGAACCAGTGTTATATCTAGTCCTGTCAGTTTTACATTATCTTCTAGGGATTTTATATCAATTGTAGTTTTTGAATTGTTCACGCTTTCCTCTGAAACTCCAATAATTTCCGAAATTAAAGTAGTAGGTAAGGCTAAAAACTCATAAAGGTTTTTTATTCCACTTTTCTTTAATCTCTCGATATTTTTAGGAGAGAGGTTATCTACAGAAGATAAAGGTAAGCTCTTAAGAGAAAGGATAATTGGATAAACGACAGGAATCAGATCTTTGTCTTTAGCAAGCTTACTATCCAAGGACAAAAATTCATCTAAATATGTGATTTTCTTAGCTTTAAGTCTTTCAAGAATTTCAGGATTAGGGATAATGTTAATATCTGTTAAACTTATACTCCACTCTGGTGGATTCAGTTGTATTATCTCTTTGTTCAAAACTTCTGTTAGTTTTGCATGAATATCATGTAATTCATCATCTTGAGATAGCATCAGTAAGCTTGAGACAATATTACTTCCACCATTCTGAATTAATGGCAAAAGCTGATTCACATTTATTTGTAAATCCGAGGTTAACCAAGTTAATGGTTTAAACATATTTGAAGTTGCAATGCGTATTATAGATCTTTCAATATCCTCGAATTCAAAGAGAGGATGAGGTATGAAATCAATCAATAAAATTGCACTAGATAATCCAAACTTCATGAATTGTCTCTCAGCATTATTTGGGAATGCAAGGCTATGATCCACATAATTTGAGAAAGTTTCTGACATGTTTCTACTTATATTGAACGATTTTTGGAATAATCTTATTTCTTTCAACACTTCACGAGGGATACCGATAATACTATTAACATCCACGGAAACTAGTTCAATAACATGTTCAATTCCATTATTCCATAAAACAGCTTTAGTAGTTATATCAAACCATGGCAAGGGGAGAATATTCAAGCAGAGAAAACTAATAAGTTGTTCAATAAATACAATGCTTGAAGATTTTTCAATTCGTTCAGTTTCGGAGAATTGTAACAGTGATTCAGGTATATAACCAAACAAATCCTCAACAGCTTTTCTTGTTGGATCAAAATTTAATGATTTAAGCAAATCAACAAGAGGTTCATTAAGAACCAGTTGAGCTCCTCGTGATAGAGTGAAATCACCTCTTCTTATCAAACTAATTCTTTTAGAAATTTCACCCAATGCTCCTTTTAAGTCCTTATCTGAGCAATTGAAAAGATCAATTAATCTAATTATCCCATCTCGTGTTAATTTAAGCTTTTCTTCAGAAGTTAGCTCTTTGATTCTGAATACACTTATGTTACAGCTGTTAAGAAAGTCACTCATATATTCTTCTGAAACATTAAGAGTTGGTAATGCTTGATACTGATGACTGTATAAATCTTGAACATACTCTTTCCCTGATCTTAGCAAGGAAGTAATTCGCCCCTTGGAAAGAGCAGTGAAATTCTCAATCAATACTCCTTTTCTTTTAACCTTTTTCATTAGATTAGGGGGAGTAATTTTATCTAAATAGCTTTGAACTACCTTTTCACTAGTTTTTAATATAAGTGCAATAGTTGAAATGTCCTCTGTTATGAAAGAGAGAATATCACTAACTCCAGAATAAATTAACTGTTGGATTTGCTTGTTGTTTAGACCAATGAATGCAACTGAGGATTTATAGAGCTGTACTTCTCTGAAAATATCTAGATTTACAAGAGCTGGTCTAGATTCTCTAATTTCTTCCATTCTCGATATGAAATCTTGAACAGAATTAATTCCAATATCTGTAAGTTTTTCCAGATAATCTTCTTCTATACTTGGGCACACGGTTAATGGGATAGCTGAATGTATCCTCCTCTCCGCAAGTTCATCAAAGGAGATTAAATCAAGTACATGGAATTCTTGATAGATGAGATTTTGTGTAATCTCAAATAATTCTTTCTTGTTTAATAATGCTAAATCAATAACAGAGTTTATTTCATTGAATTCTAGATTCTTGATTTCTTCAAAAGATAGAAAACCAACAAATCTAATTGAACCAGAAAGAAGTTCTCTGATCTTCTTATAATCTTCAATGCTAATAATTTTGGAGATCCCCATTATATTTGCAGAATAATAAAAAGCTTCTACATCCAAAATTCCTATATCCTTTAAATCTTCAACTTGTTTCTCTGATAATATTTCAGCAGGTCTGATTGCATGTGCTTGTGAAGAACGAAATGCTACAATGTCAGAGTAGGTTAAATCTTCTTTTATTTCTCTAATCTCTTTCATTGAAAAACCAGATATCTCAGATAAGAGTTTTTCAGGAGTGGAATAGAAATCTATAAGTGTATTAATTGCTGACTTGCTCAGTTTTAATGCTAGATTTCTTGGTAATCCCATTGACGCTATAGGTATTGACAATTCCATAATCAATCTATCAAGAGAATCAACTTCCAGTAAACGTGAATAAAATGGTGATAGAGCCGAATGTTCTTCAAGATTAATATCGAAAACATCACCAATAATTACATCTTTGTACTCATCTCTTCTTGCTCTTCTTATTCTAGTAAAGAACGGTGTTATTCGAAGAGGCAATTCAAGAATTGATCTTATCAGAGTTAAATTGTAGTTCTCTGTAAGATACTGTCTATCTTTATCCATTAAATCCTTAATTACTTTAGTATCTGTAATAACATCTGAAAGAGTTTTATTCTCGATATTTTGAACAATTCTTTTGAAATACTTCGCATTATAGACTGTAGATGGAAGTTTAGCGAAGTAATGGAAAGCTTGCATAATGATGATTTTTGACGAATAATTCGATACAACTCTATAAAGAACTGGATCTGTCAAATCCGCATCTGGTATGAAAAGCAGTTGATAAACATATTTGATATCATTTTGCTCAAGTACTTCTTGAGAGAATTCTGAGATTTCAGTGAATATCTTTAGGGGTAAGGAAAGATATTTCTGAATCGCTGATATCTTTGTCCATAGCTCTGGATTAGAGTAGTAGAACTGTTCTTCTGCCGCATAGAATAATTCTTGTATTGTCTGGAATCTCTCAAACTGGAAAATAGAATCTCTACTTAGAAATTTTTGTTCTAGTTTATCAAATAATTTTGTCTCAAAGGCGAAAATTCCCTTATGTTCGTATATAGCTTGAGCACTAGAAGTGTTCAAAGATGATATGATTAGATTGTTTTCGCTTGGTGTGTTTTTTAGCAATTTACTGAGTTTCTCTGGGGATGTTAAGATGAATTCAGCAATACTTCCAATCCCATTTTCTCGAAGTGTTTCTGTTTGTTTGAATGAAAGATTTGGTAAGAAGTATACAGGAAGAGAGAAATAACCAAAAATATCAGCTAAATCTAAACCACTTTTAATAGTTTCAAATCTTTCATCAGCAATGCCTGTTTTTTCCATCAATATTTCAGGAGAAGTTAGCATAAAACCAAGTAAGGTGAAGATACTTGCTTCTTCTAGAATTCCAATTATCTCAGGATCCAACATATCAGAAATATGATTTAATGGTAGGTTCAAGATTGCTTTAAACGATTCAATAACATACCAAGGCAATTCTTCTAGAAACCATTTATCCTTAAATGTGGAGAAATAAAGATCTTCAATCGTTACAATATTATGTTCATCTAGTAAACGTACAATATTAGGTTTCAGGATACCAAGATCTCCCAAATCAAT
>JAGLRO010000197.1 GCA_023136245.1 Candidatus Heimdallarchaeota archaeon | reverse complement strand
ACTGGTGATACCGTTGGTGATCCTTTCAAAGACACTGCTGGTCCAAGCATTAATACTCTCTTAGTAGTTATGTCCTTAACTGCTTCAATCTTTATGGGATTACTCGCTAAAATTGCTCGTGGTGAAGGTTTACTCCAAGATGCATTGTTTAAACTCGAAGGTATTGATAACCAATATGTATGGATAATTATAGTAGCACTTGTTGCAGCAGTTGCACTTGGTATTCTTGCATGGGTTATTATCAAATTCGCCAGAAGCAAGAATATTTTTCAAAAAATCTTAAAGAAAGAGTAATCTAACTCTCTTTTCTTTTTTTTATTTTACGAAATTATTGAATTCTTCCAGAAATTAGGATAAAGCGGATTATTTACGGTTTTTGTTCCGTTGAGAAAATCTCAAGCTTTTTTCGAATTTTTTGGGTTTGTGTTCAGAGGTTTTAATAGATGACTTTTTTGATTTTGCTCTCTTTTTATTCATCCCCCACTCCAAAATTTTTTGTCGATCTTTACTATTAACTGCTAAACAACTTGGACAATGTTGATTTCTTAAGAACCAACTGTAGCTTTCATTTTTATGAGTATATATACCACAGCATTCTAATTGCAATTTCTCCTTCCTGTCAACTTTTTGTAAATCAACATTGCAGAAATAACATTTCCCCCCATCAACCAATTCAATCCTTTTGCTCTTTCTCATCTGTTTAATTTGTCTTTCTTCCTTCTAATAACTATAAAGATGAATGCAATACAAAAACCAACAAATAGAAAGCTAAAACTTGATGTTTCAACAGTTTCTCCAACAATTCCTGCACTAATGTAATAATCTCCTTCTACAGGTTCTACAATATTTGAAATACTCCCGAAATTAATTGAATCTGGTATCACAACAAATGAACCGTTGGAATATACTAGTTGAATGTGATAACCTACTAATGTTCCCTCATCATATATTATTAAGAAAGTACCTACGTAAGAAAATGGTTCTGTTTCTTGCATAAATATAGGATTATCTTCACATAGAAATTCGGGTTCCAATCTGCAGATGAAAAGCTTGACATATGTTATATTAGAAGTATCAGAAAAACTGATACTAACGGTAATATTTTCATACTGTTGTAGAGGTTTAGGTGTATGATCTAAAGTAAGGATGTTATATTCACCTAATACAAGGGATTCTTGACCCAAACTAAATCCCAGTAGTGTTATAGTAACAAAGAAAACAACAATTAATCTTTTTCTGAATTTCATGAAATCCCCTTTGCAAACTCGATAAACAAGTATATTGCAACTAATATAAGTATTGCACCACTAATTTGTTTTATCATTTTTGTAGATGCTTTCAATTTCTGAATTATCACTTCTCTTGAAAATATCAGTAAAACAGTTACTGCTATCATTAGGAAAATAATAGTAAGCGAGAACGCTAGGTATGCATAAATCATTTTCATGATTGTTGGTTCCAAAGATACTTGCATACTAAAACCAATAAAAATTGGACCATTACATCCTAGAGAAGCTATTCCGTACCCTAATCCATATAGAAAGGTACTGAAGATTTTCGAACTAAAAGTAAATCGTTTTTCTCCTTTCTCTACTTTCATTTGTCCTTTTCTAATCCATCCAAGAAGTCTTGAGAATGAGATTTCATAATTCGTAAACATCAATATTCCAAATACAATAAAGAGTCCCCCTAACACTGGTAGGACATATATGAGATATGGTTGGATTACATTCCCTACTGCGCTGATTATAACTCCTAAAATTAAGTAACTCACAAGAATACCTAATCCTCCACTCAAACCAAGTAGAGGATATACATAGTATATCTTTGACATCTTCGTTTCCTGTACTTCAATTTCTTCCTCCTTATCTTCTTCTAAATCTACTCCAATAATGTGAGCTACATAACTAGGCAATAGAGGAAAGGAACATGGTGAGAAAAACGAGGTTATTGCAACAATAATTGCAAATCCAATTAAGAAACCTTGATAACTAGTAATCGCTACCTCTTCGCTAATGCCTTCTATTGCCTTTAGACTTTCTTCTTTTAATGTATCAAAACTAACTACTCCTTCCTGAAAATAAGTGATTTTTCCTTCTGGATTAATTATCACAAAAGTTGGTAGAGAAACTACTCCAAATTCTAAAGTTATATTTTCTGGTGCAATAACAACAGTCCATGTCATATTTTGCTCAGTAGCATATGTTGTCAATTGGGGGATTGTTGTGGTATTATCTGTTTCTATTGATATGATGGTAATATTCATAGAGAGTTCATCATCTTCAAACAAGTTTGCTAATCTAGGGTACATAGTTTTACAAGGAACACAAGTAATACTCATAAAATCGAGAATAATTGTTTTTGGCAGCAGTGAAGATAGGGTGAAATTAGCTCCCGTTATACTCTGCAATTGGTAGTCTGGAGCTTCAGTTATCTTGGCTCCGAAGGATTGA
>JAGLRO010000196.1 GCA_023136245.1 Candidatus Heimdallarchaeota archaeon | reverse complement strand
TTTAGGTCATATGATGGATATCTACGAAAAAAGGGAACCAGGAGAAGTGACTGGTTATCTAGCTTTAAGAGGTGGTTCTCCTTGTGCTGTTTATAGTTATTATCATTATGCGGAGAAATTCATCGAAACAAACGAACTAAAAGATTTCTTTATTTTCAGATTTGATTATCTAACAAGTTACTTAGGAATGAAACTTCTAGATATCTTTCGTTATGGGCCAGCTATTGTTCTTATTGGAGATATGATCACTGAGATTGAAAGTGCACTTCACGTTGTTGGAAAGGAAGGAAGTTTGGAACTTCTTCAAAAATATTGGAGTGAATTTCTCAATGATTTAGATAAGGGAAGGAAGTTTAGGAAAGTTGTAAATAAACTAATAAAACAAATTTCAACGATTCCAACAAATGGATCTCCAAAAGATTATCCTAAAGTGCTTGTAAGTGGAGATTTCTTCGTCCGTTTCAGTCCGTTTTTCTTGAAGGAACTCAGGGAAATTTATAGCAAACACAAGGTTCTGGTTAAATCTGTTGATTACTATGAACTTGCTCTCTATGGTATTCATTATCAAAGCTATCTTCTCACACATCAGTGGAAAAAATCTCCAGACCAATTTTCAACTCTCCTTAGATGCTTAGTTACTCTGTGGAATAGTCATTCAAGAATAGTTCTCTTGAGTAGACTTGGATTGAAATTCATGCATAGAGCTGAGAGGAAAGAGAGAAGAAGATTTGAAAAAACTGGACTTCTTTATGCTGGACATAATGATCTAAAAGAAATATTCAAACAATCTGAACCATGGATAAGTCCATTGATTTTTGGTGAAGCAATTCCAACCATAGGAAAAGGATTAGAAGCTTTAGAAGGAAACTCTTTTGATTCTCTTATTCTTACTGGACCAATGAATTGTCTACCTTACAAGATTTCACAAGCTATACTTAAACCGCTTTACTTAGAAAAGAACATGCCATTTCTAGTGTTTGATGTGGATATTTCTGCAATTACACCTAATATGAAAAGATTGATTCACGCAAACATAGAGCAAATAAAGCGAAGAAGACAAACATAATCATTTTCTTTTCTCTTTTTGTTTCAAATTAGTTTCAATATTTCCTTTCAAGATTATTTTTAAAAATCAAAAAAACAGATGGAAAACGCAATTAACTAGTCAATTCTCCAATCTTTTCAGCCCAAGAAGTTGCGTCTTCCTCTTTCCAATTATTAAGTTGCATTACTCCCGCTCTTTCTATCCAACCTCCAAACACAGCTGTAGATGTGGGTTCTACATTTGCGTTTTTCTTTACAATTTTATCAAGGAATCTTTTTTTCCATTTCTCATATGTTTTCGTGTCATCCTTTTCCAGTGCCGGATATGTGAGTGCAGCTGATGAGATAAAAACAAATAGTTTTTTCCCGCTGAAGTCATTCTTTAAGAATTTCTTAGCTCTTTTTGTCCAACTGAACATAGCTACACTCGAACCAACAATTACATTATTAAAAACTGATAAGTCTACATCTTCTGTCTTACCTGAAAGCTTAACAACCTCAACTTCATGACTGAATTTCTCTTTAAGTACTTTAGCAATTACTTCTGAAGATTTGGCTGTTGCCCCAAATCTTGTTCCATAAGCAATTAATGTTTTACTCATAAAATTCACCTAAATATTAACTAAAATCAGAATTGCTGATTATTTAAGGTTATACATTTCAAAATAAATCTTTTTAAAAAACACAACTCTGTTCAACATGAATTTTTCTTCATTAAGACAAAAAACTTTTAAGTATTTTTATACCAATTTCTCTGAAGCTTTTAACATAAAAAAATGGAGTTAAATGTAGTTGAAAATTATTGAATTGAAGGGTACACACTATGAGATTGGTCTCCAAATTGGAGAAATTCTCAAGGATGAAAAGAATACTGGTTATCCTCCCAAATTCACAAAGGAAGTTTTAGAAAAATCTCATCCTTACGAAGAGGTAGTTAAAAAATATGCACCTTACTTACTTGAAGAATATAGAGGATTATCAGATCAAATGAATATCGATTATTATGTACCTATTACACTAGAATTAACACCTTATAGATTTCAAACTTCTTGTTTAGTCTTCGCGATTGCTGGTGAACATACTAAAAATGGTCTTCCAATTTTAGCTCGAAGCCATGAATGGGATGAAGAATGCATCAATTTTGTATAATGAGAAGAAGATTAACCCATTAACAAACTTTTAAAATGATTTTCTTCTTTTCAATTTATCTTTAATCGAGGAATGAGTATGAACAAAAGAGAAAAAATCAAAGAGAAGAATCCCTATGTTAAATGGTTTTTTGTTCATACTTTGAATCATAAAGTACTTTTTACTCTCAATTTCATCGGTATAGTTGCAGTAACCTACACACGGACTATAATTCCAATTCGTATTGGAGATTTAACTGATGCTATAGTACTCAAAGAAGCAACTCAAAATCTTTTAATTACAATGACAATTCTGTTAGCATTCTATTTCCTTAGAAACATAGTTGAATACTCTACTTGGATGATAGGACACCAATTAGGTTCTAAAACTGAAAAATCTATGCGTAGAGAGTTTTTTGAAAATGTTCAGAACAAACCATTGAGTTTTCATGATAGAATCAAAACAGGGGATTTGTTAGCTTTAGCTACAAATGACTTACGTGTAGTTAATACCTTAATAGCACATGGATCTTTTTACGTTTACCCCTTTATTCAAACCATAGTTACTTTAGTGCAGATTCAAACATTTAACTATAGAATGGCTTTACTTACTGTACCTTTCTTAGGATTGTATATCTATTTTGTACTGAGATATCGTAAACAATTACTTCCTTATTCAAAAGCATCTCTAACAAAACATGCAGACGTTGCAGTTTCCTTACAAGAGAGTTTAAACAGCATTCAAGTTGCTAAATCTTTTTGTGCAGAGGAAGTAGAATATAACAAGTTTAGAAAAGCTGTTCAAGCATTCAGAGACAACAGATTGGGTGAAATTAGAATTCAAGCTCGATTCTATCCCTTACTTACACTTTACGCTGCGATTGGTGTTTCTATTGTATTTGGTACAATATTAATCAGAAATGATGGAATGACTGTAGGTGAATTAACAGCTGTATTGCTCTTATTAATCGCTCTTATTCATCCTACTCAAATGATTTTCTGGGCTACAAGAGATATGATCAGAGGATTTGGAGCAAGCGAAAGGTTATTTTCAATAATTTCGATAGGTGAAGTTGAGCTATTACCTGCTAAGAAAACAGATTACTCTAATATCTTTAAAGGTGCAATTGAATTTCAAAATGTTTCATTCACATATCCTAATGGTAATCCTAAGAATCCACAGGTTTTAAAGAATTTGAACTTCAAAATCAAACCTAATCAAACTGTTGCTTTAGTTGGTCCAACAGGTTGTGGAAAAACAACTTTAGCTAAGCTTTTGTTAAGATTTTATGATCCTCAAGAAGGAACCATTCTACTAGATGGTAAACCTATACAAAAGTATCCTTTAGAAATGGTTCGGCAGCAAGTGTCTTTAGTTGAGCAAGATATTTATTTATTTTCTCAAACTATAGAAGAGAATATTAAATTTGGATTCCCTGAAGCGTCAAAAGAAAATGTTGTTGAAGTTTCTAAACTAGCTAATGCTCACGATTTCATAAACGATTTTGAGAAAGGTTATGATACAGTTGTAGGAGAAAGAGGAATGACTCTTTCTGGTGGAGAAAAGCAACGTATTGCAATAGCTCGCGCTTTTCTTACAGATCCTGATGTTCTAATTCTCGATGATTCTATGAGTGCTATAGACAGTGAAACTGAGGAAAGAATAGGTAAAGCAATCAAGAATATTCTAAAAGGTCGTACTAATTTGATAATCACTCACCGCTTACATAGTATTCGAACATCAGATTTGATTTTAGTAATGAAAAATGGAGAAATTATGGCTCAAGGGGAACATGAAGAATTACTGATGAGTTCTGAAGATTATAGAAAAGTGTTTGGAAAGCAATTGGAAGACGGATTTATTGCACATGAGGTTAGCTAAATGGGACTATTCAGAAGCTCTTTGAGACAAGAAGATGAACGTCAGTACAAAGATAGGGAATTATTTAAGAGGTTCATAGAACGTATTGCACCTTATAGAAAGAATATTCTGTTAATTGCTTTATTCATAATTGTTCAAGCAATAGCAGCCATTATTGCTCCGCTTCTAGTTGGTTTTGTTGCTGATGAACTAATTCTATCTAATCCTCGTTATGTGTTGACCATAATAGCATCTGTTGGATTTCTGTTGCTATATCTACTTAATTGGGGGGCATTCTCTATGCAGCAAGTTCAATCTGGAAAATATGTTCCATTTTTCTTAGAGGATTTGCGTCTTGAACTTTTTACTAAATTGCAAGAACAAGATATGACTTTCTTTG
>JAGLRO010000195.1 GCA_023136245.1 Candidatus Heimdallarchaeota archaeon | reverse complement strand
TTTTCAAGGGATTTAATACTTGGTCGTTTTTCTAAAGTTATATCAGTCGTCTTGATATCTCCTCCACTTCTTTGTACACTCATTGTTTCTAAAACTTTTGTAAATTTTGTATTTCTCATTTGAAAAATTGTTTCTAACAATGATGTAGCAATACTTGATGGCCTAAAGAGATTTCCTAAAATACCTCCTGCTATAAAAAGAGAATACATGATATAAAATACAGGAACACTGAAAAATACCAGACCAAGATATCTATTAACTGTTAAAGTAAAATCAGGGGATCCTCCAAACCTTGAGTTCACTGTGTCTCCAGGCCATGTTCTCTGTGTTTGGTTTCCTATATATTTACGGCGATATTTTACCACAGAACGGGTAGTTCCTATCGAATACGAGGATTTAGGATCGATAAATGCGGATAGATTATACACTGTCCCTAATATTCCCCAGATTTTTAGTCCAAAATTCCAACCAATTAATAAGACCATTAAGGCATATCCAAACAGAAATACAATGATTGTTAACCACCAACCAATCAACATAAACCATAACCATCTGATGAAATTCACTAAAATAACACGAGATGTCATATGTAATCCCAAATTTTTAGTTGATTCATTTACTATATAAAAATATATTTCTATGATTCTTTTCTAGAATCATGAGTACTTTTCCCTCACATGTTCAAGAAACTCTTCACAAGACTTCCCCTCCTGCATCTTGTAAACCAGTTTCAGCTCATTTTGCTCGTTGTGGTAGAATTTCAACCCTGCTTCAGGATGGGGAGTGTAGTGAGCCAACCAGCAATCAGCATAATCGTTCTCAGGGGTACATTCTTCTTCCCAACTACTTCTGAAAGTTTCCTTGAACTTACAATTAAGAGCAAGCTGATCCTTGTCAGAAAGATTAGAACCAAGAAGAAGATCAGGAAGACCAGGAGGACCGAAGCGGGAAAAAGTCTTATGAAGCGTTTTGCTGTTTAGGTAGTCCCTAAGAGCAACTTCAAAGGCTTTCCCTGTTGCTGTTTTACCTATAATATCAAAGAAAGTTTCTAAATAATTTACTTCAAAATCACTTACATTTGTGTTTAATGAACCTTCTCTCATTTCTTTTCCTGCTCTTGGTCCGCTAGTAGCAGTCATATCATAACCAATTTTTTTCAATCTCTTGAAAATTTTATTAAATGAAAGTTTAACAGGTAATATATTTCTATAACAGAAAGCAGCTAAAATATATTCTTCATTGTCAAACCTTTTTTTCATCTCAAAAACGAAACTCTTAACTAAAGTATCATAAAAATCCATGTCTTTAGCGACTGAGATGGGTTTATTTTCAACATCTCCAGTTTTCAGAGTAATTATCGAAGATTCTAGAGTGATTGGTCTATATGTTTATGGCTCCCAAACAGCTGATGAATATTCTGATGTTGACCTTTATAAAAAAATCAAAATGCCTTTTCTAATGTATTCTAAATATAAAACCTTGAATTAGTGCAATTATATCTTTAGTTGATAATTTGGATATTTTCACTCTTTCCAATAGTGATGGATTTAACAAACTTCTACTGTAGAACCATTTCTTTCTTAAAAGCTATAAATCTGTAAGTAATATATTCAAGGAACAGCTTTGGATCTGTTCTACGTAATCCAACATCAAACAGAATATCTTTTGCCATATCAAGTTCCTGTTTAAAAAAAGTTGAAACTAGTTTGGAAATAATCC
>JAGLRO010000194.1 GCA_023136245.1 Candidatus Heimdallarchaeota archaeon | reverse complement strand
TCCATTCCATAAACATGATAAACATCCTTAACTTGATTGGAAAGATCTTCCGGTAGAGGTTGGATTTTTGAATTAATGGTTTTTATTGTATTAGACATTTCATCACCTAGTAAGTTCTCATTTCCTCTACAACTTTGATTCTAGAAGCTGAAATTGCTGGAATTAAAGTTGCTACTATTATCGCAATGAAAGAGAATATTACTGTAAGCACAAGAGATGTAACAGGAATATGTAATAATCTGTTAAATGTTGCAAGATCAAACACATCAAAGAAACTATTGAATTGATAAGCTGAAAGGAAGCCAATGACAAGACCAAAAATCGTTGAGAATACTGCTATAGATATTATTTCACATAGAACTAATTTAATCAGTTGTTTCTTTGAGATACCCTCAGCTATTAAAATTGCAAATTCTTTTCTTCTATTGTTAATTATCATAAACATAAATATAGAAATCCCTATCAGTATTGCTGAAATAGAAATCAGATAATCAACAGACATCAGTCCAGGTATGCCATAAGATCTACCCTGAGCGTCTTCTACTTCATTGAGAACATCTTCATAAGTATAAACTTCAGTTATCCAATCAAATGATCTTATTAATTCTGATTGCAAATTACTAGCGTTGGAAACACTCCCAGGTTTAAGATTAATAATCGCACGAATTAACCTAGTATCGTTCCTAAAGTTAGTTAGGAGGAATTCAGTATCAGTTAAAACATTAAACTGACCTGAATTTATGACAGAATTTTCTATTCCAGGTAAATGATCGAATACAACTTTTGCATCTGCAGACTTTGTAGGAAGATAAGAACTTCTACTAGCAAAGAGCATCGTGAAATTCTGTGCCATTTCTAGAATTTCCATACACTCTTTGTTAACAGCAACATTTTCAGAAGGATTATACTCTAATGGAGTTAAACCTTCTTTCCAATCTTTATAAGCTACAATTGAATCCCTATGCCAATTAGCATTTTCTTTATACAATGAAATATTCGTCCCATAACAATGAGCTGTGCTATAATAACTTGAGACTATAGAGAATTTTAAGTTCGCATAATAAATGGGGATAACTGACTCTATTTGATCTTCAAAACCTGTAAAGTTTGTTTCAGATAGAGTAAGTGAGGATGTAATAATTTCTACTTTCAAATCTCCTCCAGTTATGTTTTCAGCTTGTCTATCTAGAGCTTTATCTCCAGTATATCCTTGTATAGCAGCTAATACACTTAAAGAAATAGATAAGCAAAGAAGAACAGTTATTCTCGGAAAGTGTTGATTTCTTCTACTTAAACTACCCTTTATTAAAATTCCAATATCTTTGAAAATTTTAATGATAAACCTATCCAAGATTTCTGGAATTTTAGTCGCTACACGACTTGCTATGAAAGCAGCACCAAACCATAGAAACACTGGAGACATGAATTGGACTAAAACTACAGAAAAACCAAAAGACAACTCAGGATTAATGTCTTGAATGAAATTTAGAATAACACCTAATAAACCTATGATGAAAATTATGAAGTCAGCATATATCCGCTTGAACAAATTTGGTTTCTTCTTTTCAATTTCTTTCCCTTCTACAACTTCTTGAGCAATGAAAGTTTTTGTTTTTATACTTGTAGTAATTAACGATATCCCCATAGAGATAAAGATTGTACCTAAAATTGCAAGAGGAGTTATATTTATTGTTCTGAAAGCTTCACCGAAAGTAGAGAAATCTATTGTCATAAAGCGTGAAATGGATAACACTATTGAGGATATTATTGATCCGATTACAATCCCAATAAATGAAGCGACTATTCCTATCATTATCACTTCAGTGTATATCATTTGCTTGATTTGTTTTGGACTTGCTCCTTGTGCTTTTAAGGACGCAACTTCATATTTTCTTTCTTGAAGTGACAATTCAGTTCCGGAAACAGTAAGAATTAAAGAAAGGAAAATTGCTGGGATATAAAGAATTGTGTCTATAAGTTGCATGATAATTATTCTAATTTGATTATCAGCAAGTAAATTTGAAATAATACTCGAACCTAAAATCTCTCCATCATTTTGAATCTCGATTCTTTGTATTAATTTCTCTACATCTTTATTTAATTGTTGTAAATCATTTACTGGCAAATTAGAATAGTCCAATTTTGCGAAAATACTATAAAGTTCTCTTTCTTTTAATTCCTCTATTAATTCTAAATCTAAATCTTTGTTTGAAAATATTACCGAACTATCATCAAAGAAATTTGAATGAAAAAATCCTGTTACTGTCAAATTAATGAGAGAATAATAGTATGTTGTTATCGTATAACCGTTTGGGTGAATAAAAATTTCACCAATAGTCATATTGAAATGAAGAGAATCATTTATAGAAAGATCAGAAGATCGACTTAGTTTATCTGATAATAAACACCCCCCGTTAGTGAAATTACGTTCTCCTTTCACAAGCTTAATCTGCTGGATTATTTCTCCTTCTTGATCACCATCGTCAAAAATTTTTGCTTCAAAATCCTCCAACCAGGGGAAATTAATGATTTGTACAGAGTCATTTTCTAGCAAATAGAAAGCTGTTCTATAAAATCGACTACTTGAAGCACCCTCACCATAGAATATTGCAGCATCAATGAATTCTTCATTTCCTTTTAT
>JAGLRO010000193.1 GCA_023136245.1 Candidatus Heimdallarchaeota archaeon | reverse complement strand
TGTCTACTGCAAGTTGAGCTTCGGAGGAACCTGCATCAGAAAGAGTAGAAATGATATATAAATCAGACCAAACAGAGGAGTAAGGTGACTTATACTTGAAAACTATATCGTAATCATTTCCTGCACCATACAGATCTGTTGAATCTTCCCAAAGGAGATAAATTCGATCTTCTTTATCTATTATGGGAAAAGGTCGAGTTGAAGAACCTATACTTTCTTTTCCTACAACTTCGAAGCCTACCCAATCATTTGTAATTGTATCAAGACTTTTATGGAATATATCAGAATCTGTTCCAGAACCTAGAATATCAGTTGTATCACTCCAGAAAATGTGAAGTACGTCCTTACTGTTAATTTCGCAATTCGGTGTATATGAATTTTCAGTGCTTTCAACGCTTACCAACATTGAGGAACCAAAGCTTAGACTTTTATGGTCAAATGCTCTATAGAATATATCCAAATCAGAACCAGAACTGAGTAAATCAACTGTATAATCATACCAAATTATATGAGCATTTCCTGTAGATTTATCAATTTTGATTTTCGAAGCTCCAGAGTTTCCAGTGCTTTCTGTAACAAGATAAGTTGGAGACCATATATCTGTTGAGCTATTAAACCAGAGATAAAATATATCAGCGTCAGTACCAGCTCCTAAGATATTAGTAAAATCATAATATGTTACATGTAGATTATTATTTTCAGTATCAATATCTAAAGCAAGATGTTCAACAGTAGTTGTACTATCTACTGACACCAAAGATGTAGTTGTCCATGCTCCAGCAGGAGTTCTTGATTTGTAGAAAACATCACTATCTGTTCCAGAACCAAGTATATCAGTCGAATCTTTCCAAATTACATGAAAATTCCCTTCGTTATCCATTTCCATAACAGGTCCGATTGATGAACTCGTGCTTTCAGATGATACAACCTCAATTGTAGACCAGGTTTCGATAGAAGAATCGTAATATCTGTAAAATATGTCAACATCCGATCCTGAACCAGCTAAATCAGGTGTTTGATCTCGCCAAACTACATGCAGATTATTGCTTGAATCTGTTGCAATAGATGCACTATAGGATTGCGCAGTACTATCTTCTGTAATTAATTCATTAGATGTCCACCACCAGTTTTCCTTTATATCTGATTGAATAACGTTAACTCCTCTGTTACTCATTTCATATGCAAAAGAGCTGTTAATGCTTCTAGATTCAGTGAAACAAAATAAAAGTATACTAACAATTAATACAAATGATACATTTTTCTTATAATCGAGCTTCATACTAAAAAAACATGTATTCATCCTTATCTTTAAGTTTTTTTCATAATTAAATTGAAGGATTTGAATTTTAGATGGTTTGGAGGAAAAAATTAGGTTTAACCCAATTTTGTTAAAGCTAGGATTACATCCTTTTTCGAATTAGGAGAGGAGGAGATTTTCATCTTTGTTTCAATTACGTATTCTGCTTCAATAACCATTTTATCACCTTTAGTAATGTAGAATTTAAAGAAACGCTACTACAACCACTAGTATCAATAACACCATTAAATGTTCCTCATCTCTGATACCAGTAGTAGTAGCAGATTCCCAAGTATGTTTTGAGTGAGATATTAA
>JAGLRO010000192.1 GCA_023136245.1 Candidatus Heimdallarchaeota archaeon | reverse complement strand
TACTTGCTGCCAATTTTATACACCAATTCTCATTCGGTAACTCATGAAAAGGTTAATATTCTCATGAGTTAAGAAAGAGTTCCCATAAGAATATATAAAGGTTCTTATTCTTAAGAATTTAAACAAATTTTGTAAAACGGCTCTACCGAAGCATTGAGAATACACTGTAGTGCAAGTGAGAAAGAATTATCAAGCTACAGAGCGTCTAAGGTTAAAATAGAGTGCTAATTTGAAGAAAAATCAACTTTTAAGCCTCGAGGAAATAAAATATAATTATGATATTTTTTCGTTTTTATAGATTTTCAGAAAGGAAATTAAAATTTCTTCTAAAGAAACAGTACTATCATAACTATTGTAACTAGTATATTGATTACAAATGGAAAAACCTATTTCTTTATCACTCAACACTTTATCTTTAAGATTGTATGTCATCAATCTTTCCAGGTATTTTATGGCTTCAGCTTTGTCTGAATCAGTATAATATTTAAAATTTCTAATGACTCTGATAGGATTAATTTCGGTGAAATCCTCCATTAGTTTTTGTTTAAACTTCTTTAATTCCTCTTGTAATATTAAATGAGGTTCTATTTCTTTTATGTTTAGAGAATGATAATCTGTAGCATCTAGTAAAAACCTAACATTTTTGTTATTTAACAATGTGTCCGTCTCGGTTCTAGCTTCTTTAACAAGCGTAGGTTCTTTTTTTATTAACTTGACAAGAGAATCTATGGAACTGTAATAGTTCTTTAGATTTGGGACTAAAATAAAATCAGTTCCTGATATAGGTCTATAAAAGACCTGCAGTACAATTGAAATAATTGTTTGATTATCTATATCTCCAAATTCTCTTATCATTTCTGTTATGGTAATATTATTACTTACTGTTTGGAATAATTTTTTAGCGTTCAGAAACCTTAAAAATTCCTCTTTGCCTATAATTTCGATTATTTCATCGAATCCAGTTTCAAGAGTATAGAATACGTACCTATTATTATTGTAATAAATCTTATTTATATTTTCAAGAACCAATCTAGTAGTTTCCAAATCCTTAGTTGTCATCTGATCTAACATTGGTTTTATAGCTAGAAAATTGTAGGACTCACCAAGTTTTTCAAGCGCTTCTTTTTTCTCTTCAGCACTACCATGTCTAACAGACTTAAGTAATGGTTGAATAACTTGCAAATCCCCTAATTTTCCAAGAGATCTGAAGATTTCCTCCCTAACATCAGGAGTTTCAGCGTGAAGATATTTATGAAGAAATTTAGTAACTTCAGGAATAATTTCCTCTCGGTCCTTACAAGAATAAAAAAATACTAAGTCATAATCAGAACAAACCATATAAATTTCATGATTTAGAAGACCCATTAATTTTATTGTATTAACTTTAAGATGAATATCATTTACAGCCAACAATTCTCCTATATTTTGAAGAAAATCAATAGTAGTTGTAGTTTCACTAAGTTCTTCTAAGTAAACACGCAAATTAACAAATTCATGTAATTGAAGTAGTTCAAGTAGAAACTTCTTTAAAGTTAATTCCAATTTAGTACACTCATTACTGGTCAAAATCCCATCACTCTACCATTAATATATTCTTACTCATAAAATTAAGTTTTTTGTTGCATAAATAGCTGTTTAAGTAACAAATTCATAGTACATGTTTGAAAATAATATTATTCTTAATCTATAAATCTTTATGAAAAAGAAAAAGAAGAGAAAAATCAAATAATCCCACATCTGTTACAAATCTGGTCTCCTGTACGACAATCATGAATAATAATGAAATTCCCACAATCAAAGCAACTATCATCATCTGGAATGTAGAACAGTTTTCCTCTTACTTGACTTAACATCTTCTCACTCTTCTACTTAGGTGAAATAGGAAAATCAACCTTTAATCAAACCTTTCAATCCTTCAGCTATATGATCAACAAAAGTATCAAGAGATTGTTGTTTCTGAACAGCAGAAATAAATCGTTTAAGTTCCTTATTCTTAGGATAATTCCTTCTGATATAATTTCTCAACTCTCTGAAATGCTCAACAGCTAAATTGGTATAGAGATAAACTAAAGGATCTTTTTCTCCCTTTCTAAGCTGTGCTTCAGCTTTTCTTGCTACAACCATCAAATCCTCTCCTTTCTTTGGAGGAGTAAGATCAATAAAAAGGTCTACAGGAAGTTCTACAATCTCTCTTTGTTTCTTAACCATCTCAATACCTTCTTGAAGATACTTTAGAGCAGAGAGAGACCAAGAGAGCTCTTTTTGCAGGGATTGGTTGATAGATTTTTTTTCCCACTTTTTCCACCTTCTTTCTTTTCTTCAGTGGGAAGAGGAACAAGAAAAGCACACGTTCTAGGAATCTTATCTGAAAAATAGTTTATAAAGGTGGTAAATCATCTGGTATTTATTCCATTTAATAAATTTGCTTCTAAATGAGGTATTTTTTTGATTGTGTAACGTTTCGCAATTAACAACGATAGTAATTTCCTCTCTCCTTTTATAGTAATTAAACTATTAGAGTATAGAGAATAATGAATTGGGAGAAAATTTATATCTGCAAAAACAGAAAGGGAGCTGTTTAAATGCAAACCTTTCATCGTCTAAAATGGGAAGTAGTTGTTCTCTTATTAATATCTTTCATTACACTTGTTCCAATCAGAACTTTTGCAGAGGATGAGTACCTAATTGTTAGAATTGTGGATGCAGACTATCCTCCGAGTGTAAAAGTACAAGAAGATAAACATAGGACTACTTTTACATTCTTTATAGATTATCAGACTGAGAATCCGACTTCGTCACCTATTAATGTAACTTATGTGTGTGGTCCATATCCCTTTCCATATTTGAGAACAAATCTGCGAGATAAGAGTCTAAAAGCAACACATATATTTTCTGTTCAATGGCCTGCTGGAGAGACTTCAATTCAACCTGGTTTTAGAAATGATAGTCAATATTTATCTTTTAGAGTAGAAAACTATGTAAATGAAAGTCTTCCTTTGGGAACCTATGAGTTGTGGTTTGATTACACTAACTGCAGTTCTTCTCCAGTTCCAGTTGTAACAGAAAAAATGTATATCGATGTTACAGAAACCAGTGTAACCTATTATTTTGATTATAACAATGAATCTAGAGTTGTTTCTTCACTACAACAAACCGATTATATTGAATCGCTTTTCATCATCTGCTTGTTACTTGTGGTAAAAGTATATAGTCGATGGTATGGAAGAAAAAGATAAAATTCTATTCCTTGTATTCTTGTTTATCCTAGAAAGAATGATTGGCTACAAAACTAAAAAAGAAAAAAAAAAGAAAAAGCCAAATTTCCAAATCTTCACTATAACATAATATTTAATCTGAGATAATTTTTTAAAGCGTCATAAGGTATTCACCTGTGAAAGAAGAAAGAAATTGGACAGCGTTTATAATTGTTTTAATTACAACGTGTGCAATAATTTTTGTCTTGATATTTCTTGGTATTAAGGGAATTGTCAATATCTATGCTGTGATTGGGATTACATCAATGATTATTATTGTATTTGCGATAATTGCTTTTGCTTCTTGGAGACGACCAAAGATACCTAGGGGATAATATGTTCTAACAAGTATTGGAAAAATCTTTTAAATGAGAGTGTGAATCGTTCTCATCTCTCTTGTTTTCCTTATCCTTTACAATACAGTATAATCTATGAAAAAGTAAAGGATTTG
>JAGLRO010000191.1 GCA_023136245.1 Candidatus Heimdallarchaeota archaeon | reverse complement strand
CCTATAATTGCTATTCCTACAGCAATTAAAGCAAGAGCTAATCCGAAAACTTCTATTGTTGCACTAAGAACACTAGTCGATGGAAAAGTTCCTCGCAGATAACCAAAGAACTTTACTTTACTATAAGGATGCTTCAAAGATGATGGATCATAAAGTGGTTGTTCTTCAGCAACCAAAGGAGAAGGTCTTTGTTGAGTATGTTGTTGAGCGTAGGGTAAAGGTGGCCAAACAACAAGTTTCGGTTGTGATTCCCCTGCTTCTTGTATTTCTTCTATCCTTGGTCCTTTTTGTTCTTCAGATCTAACTTCCCTAGAAAGTTCTGGCGCTTCAACCTTGCTAATATCCTCTCCACATGAACCGCAGAATTTATCCTCAACTGTGTTTAGTTCATTACATTCAGGACAAGTTTTCAATGTTATTCCGCAATACTTACAGAATTTTGAAGAAATTCTTATTTGTCTATTGCAAGAAGGACAAAAACCTAAACTGCTCATTATATTCAAAATGAAGAGTTATCTGACGTATTTATTAATTCCTATTTGAAGAAAAAATGAAGAGATTATCCTTGCATTTACTTTGATAATTCGATGGAAGTTTGCTTCAGTTTCGTCTCTTTTTCTATTATTTGCTTTCGACTATCTCTTCCTTTTTCGAGTATCTCCCAGAATCTATCAACAAAATCAGGATGAATTCCTGTTAAAATTCCTCTAATGGTCAGTATAGGTTCATCGATTGAATTAAGCGCTACTTTAATGGAACCTTTCTCGAACTTCTTTACAATCTTTCTTGTTTCAAACGTTGATTGAAACGTTGTAGGTGTCGTTATTGTCAAATAACCTAATTTCGCTCTTGTTACATCAGCTGTTAGACTAGAATTTTCATCTAATTCTTCAAAGAAGATATCAGAAAATCTCACATTTTGAGCTTTTTCTAATGTTTCAAATTCTTTATCCAAAGAAACAATCACACCTAAACCCCTAGCATCCCTTGTGAAAGATGTAAAGAAATCTTTCAAATCAGCATCGAATTCTTCATGAGTACTTTCCTGTAAAGCTGCAAGTATAGTTGTAGTCAGAGTTTCTGCTAATAGCTCATTTGAAGTATTTAGAACTTCATCGATGTTCTTGTTTTGAAGTAGTTTCAAAAGTTTATCATTGTCAAATAGGATTATTGGACATTGAGGACCTTTAGAACTAAATCCTAAGAAATGTAATGCTGTTGCTGCATTATATTGAACATGAGAAGATTCGTCTTTTTCAGGTACGATATAGATGACAGTTGGTGGTTCTCCTGTTATATCTAGTATCATATTACTTGCAAGCATTGTTCCTGCACTCGCTGTTCCACCTCCACTTCCTACTATCAAATGTAAAGCTAAGTCATCTTCTGATTTCCTGTCACCTTTCTTATAGAAAACAACATCTTCTAGTTTACTCTTTATTTCCAATTCCTTGCTCTGAATGTCTTTCCAAGCAACTTCAAGAACTCCATTAGCAGAAGGTTTCTCTCGTTTTCCAAACCAATAAGTATCTGAAAAATTCTTTATTTTAGGATCAAAGTTATCTGTATAATTAATTGCTAATGATTTCACTGTTAGTTTACTCTCTCGGAGTTGGTGAATAATTTCTTCACCAATTTTACATCCAGCATTTCCTATACCGATTACAGTGATGGAAATTTTCTTTCTAAATAATTTTCTTTTTAACCAAGACATTTCATCCACCTGCTTGTGTAACTGCTCTGAAGATTTTCTGAATATTCACTATCCAAATTACAACAGCAAGAATAGTTCTGAAGATCTTGTTTGTTGAGATAGGGAATGTTCTCATTCCTGATATGTATTCTCTTAATTGAAACATTGTTAATGACTCCTCTCTTGCTTCTTCTGCATATCGGGTTTCAAATTCTACAACGTTAGCGAAAATGTAATTATCCAACTCAATTAGTGCTTTTATCTTGAATTTCTTGATTTTCCTCCTGAGAGAATTAAGAGGTAGAAATACTACTAGGAATAATATCAAAGCAAGTAGAACTGAGATTATTACTACAATTACAGTCATTGGAGCATCAGAACTTATCAAGGATCCTATACTGAATCCGATTTTCGGCATACCTCCTACTATACCATATATTATTGCATTTATACTTCCCATCATCATTGCAATAGTTATTATCAGAGCTGATAAGATACCTGAAACAGGAATATTTTCAATTTGCCTTATCGAACGCCCTCTGCTCCATTTATCACCTAGTGTCCATATTATATCATAATTTTCTCTTGTTAGCAGAGTTCCATATTCATCAAGATATGTTACCATTCTTTCTTTTATTGAATTCAATATCCTCGAATAAATTCTGGTATTCTGAATCAAGTAATAAGTTTGAACAATGAAAATATAAAACCAAATTGGACTTAATATACAGGATATTATTCCGAAACTCCTTGATATAGGTACTGCTGTGATTAAAATCATTGGTAAATTCACTCCAATTCCAAATCCAAGTGCAAGTAAAATAATTAACGGATTCTTTGGTATTTTTCTGTCATAATATTTAGAATAATATTCTCTTACAGGAGATTCAATCCATTCCACTCTTTCTTCCAAAACTAATCCTAGAAAACCATCATGTGTGAATTTCAAGTAAAATAGAGATAAGAAAACAGCAATAAAGATTGGTGTATATATTGAAACTGTTACATCTATTACAACTTTATTCCCAGTAGTTGCATCTGTTTGCCCTACAAATGGAAAATATACCATGATAAAAGTTGGAATTGATAGAACGAGTATATATAACCACAATTTCAAGTAATCTTTCCACTTCAGAGAAAGTATTGTATTCATCTTTAGATTAAATAGTGCAAAAGGTACTTGGTAGAATTTCCTGAAAGGATTCATGAGAGCTCTAAGGTGAGTTGGATTTTCCACCATACCTGCTGTTCTTGGATATTTCTTATAATGTTCAATCAGCATGTCTTCAAACTCAAATTTTGGAAGATCCATTTTTTCAGGTTCAGCGATATTTGCTTTTATTGAATCAGGTTTTGAAGAATTAGGTACCATAACAATTCTCTATATCATGCGCTTACTTTTAACAATTTCGTATTGTTTCCAGAAGATATTTTTGCATGAATATGATCTTATGAAATTTCTTTTAAAAAGTCTTAAAAGGATGGAACAACATCAATAATTGAAGTAAGCATGTCAAAATTAAAATCTTTTATTAGCAAAAGAAGAGGAAAGGAAGAAAAGGATGTTCCTACCGTTTTCAATGCTCTCTATCAATTTAATAATGAGAATATAATTAATGAAAGCAAAATATCTGACAATCCGCTAAATGGATGTGGTGTTTCCGATACGCTATATTTGGAAGGAGAAATTAAGACATCTAATTATGGATTTTTACTCTTTGGAAATCATGGATGTAATGTCTATTTAGCTGTTCAGGAAAGAGTACCAGATAATATTCCTGCTACTTTGATTTTTGCAGAAAACAAAGATTTTACAAATTTAGATGAGCGAATCCCTTTTCTTGAGTTACCTTCCAAAGAACTAGAGGAGTCAACTTTTTTCCAAGGTACAAAATGGTTTGAAAATAATAAAGAAATGATTACCAGTCAAATTCAACGTCTTATGAGAAATACATCTATTGTATTCATTTTTTGTGAAAATGATGGATTCATTTTTGGCATAGTTTCTCGTGTCCTTGAGTTTCTAAGAGACAATAATATACAACCTATTCTATCTTTGCATCTTCCTATTAAAGGTAGTAATACCATTAAGGAATTTTCAATATTAGCTTTTATTCAGTACTTGATGGATAAGGAAACGACATATAACTTCCCTTTCATACTGCTTGATGAAAATGTACTAGTTGAAGCGAAGCCAAGTGTTCCATTAGAAACGATTCGTCAGAAGCTAATTCATAGAGAAGTAAATATTGTACTAGATTTTGTATTTGCTTCATTGATTCCCTCAGAATTCTACAAAGTTGATTTCAGTAATTTTCTACATGTTTTCCAAAATGCTAGAGGTCCTTGTAAATTGCTTTCATTCGATATTTACGATGATAAATCAGAGCTTTCCCATCTATTTAAAAACAGAAAATATGCAGAAGGTTTCACAACAAAAACCTCTTCCACTCGAGGTTTTCTCTTCATCCAACCCGGTCTAAAGGGTATAGTAACTAGTGAATATAGAATTGTACGTGAAATTTATGCAAATCAAGATGTTGTGTTTTCCATCTTGAGAAAAAGGTCGAGAGGGTCATTAATTCGAGGTATATTTACCTATAATGAATTACCTAAAACTCTTCTAGAAAAATACCAGCTTTTCTCAGACATAATTGTAGAACTCTTAGATGAACAAAAAAATCCAGTTGCTGTTCAAGATTTATCTCAATTAAGAGATTTATGGAATCATGATTTTTACAAGATTTCAATTTATTCAGAATCTCAAGAAACTTGAAAGACATCAAACATTGTTCTCCTTGTATTTTTTCCAGATGAAAAATGTTTAAAATGAATAATAAGTTTCAAATTTCTGAAAAAACAATAACTTGCGTAAAATATATAATAGCTCGAACATCTTTTAACCAAATTAACTTAATTGTAATGCTTACTTCATTACCTTTAAATATCTATGGTAGAAAAAAAAACCATAATAATTCAAAAAAATGAGGACTTATAATGCAGGCTAGGCTTCGAATAGGATTAGGTGTTTTAATTTTACTAGTTACAATTGGTTCAGCTATTACAATAGGAGTTATTCTCCCAATTAGTTCAATTAATCAGATAAACGTTGTTACTGATAGCATACTTCTGTACGGACAGATAGGACTTGAAGACATTATTCCTAATGATGGTACAGGTAATTTCTCTGATTTCATGTATACACAGGGATTTACGAATGAATCATTTGTTTATGAAACAGCAAGATTCGAGTTCTTCAATGTTAGTGACAGAGAAGGTTACTTGGATTATAGTTCTACCATTGCTTATTATTATGTACAGGGTGCATTAGTGTTTGATTTAATCGTTAATAAAACAATAAGGGAATATAATCCTGAAAATGATTACATAGTTTATGCTTATAAAAAACAATATATTTTCAAACCTGAAGAATCTAATCTCAATGGTGATGAAACAGTCTTGAATTTCAATTATATGTGGCCATATTACATCAAGAATTTTGGAAATGGAACGGAATTTGGATTTCAAGCATACATTGCAGCATATCTTTTACAGCAAGAGCTTACTGAACTCAAGGTTAGAGAAGGTTATTCAGATGCTGAACTTGCTTATGCAGTGTTGAATAGAACGTTTGCAGAAGAAGAAGCTTTGGTGGATCAGAGTACTTATCTTCCTCATAATTGGTTAAGTGTTCGTCCTGCTTATGTTGATGTAAATTTTGACATGGCAACTAGCTATCAAATACTCTATAATGCTACCTACAATGGTCATGATTATTCAGTTCTTACAGGAGAGCCTGGTTCAGCTAAATACTTCTTAGATCTAATAAGAGGTCTTGATTATAATGAACCTGATGATTTAACTGTTGACGTAGATCTGCTTTTAGCTGATGTCTATGGTATAGATACAGTAGAAGAAATAGAAGTAGCAAAATCTTTTGCTGCTTATCTTACTTACTTGCTTGGAAAACCCTCTTTGGATTGGCTCTATGAAAATAAAATCTCTTATGTTTGTAAAAGAACTTCAATGGAATGGATTTTAGGTATCGAAGAACCTTTGCTTGGAAATAGAAAGTTTCCATTATTGAAAAATGAAACTCTCTCTAGTGCAAGTGTTGATTGGGATAATGATATTTACTATGCAGAACAACTTGGATTCAATAATAAGAATGACGTAGGTAAGATTATTGGAATTGCAAATATTCCATATTATGAGAATTCTAAATCCATGAATGTTCTCATTGAGAATAATCTAGCATATGTACTGGAGGGTGGAACTGATATTAAAGTTGTAAACATTACAGATCCACTATTCCTTGCAGTTGGTCAATATGGTGATTATAGAATAAATTCTTCTACTCAAGAGATTATAGGTCGAGATGGATACATTACTGGATATACTGTTATTGATGGTTTTGTTTATTCCACAGAAGGTGAGAGAGGATTAGAAGTATTAGACACACAAGATCCAAAAGACATTCTAGAAATCCAACAGTGGTCTAATTCAGATGAAACTGATTTCAGAGATGTAGATTTGCTTGGTAGTAATCTAATAATTGCTAATGGTCAATATGGTTTATTGTACGCTAGAGTAGATCTTGATAATTTTATAGGCTCTTCAGATGACTTCAACGGAATATCAGGGGATGCCTTAGTAGTTGATGGATATGTTGATCCATTCGATCCGTCCAGAGTTCTTGCATATGTTGGTCTTGGAACTGATGGAATAGATATTGTTGATGCTCTAAATCCAGCTGCTATGAATCTTATTCATCATTATGATTCAACCAACTTCTCAAAACTCACAAACGTAATTGATCTTAAGAGAGACGGTAGTTTTCTATACGTATTAGATCAAACCGAAGGATTACTTATTTTTCAAATCATCAATTCAAATAACACTCTTGTTGAGTTAGGTCAATTTGCATTCAATCCATTGGAAACTCCATTTACAAGTATGCATATTGAATCAACAAATGTCTATTTAGCTCAAGGAGATTATGGGCTTACCGTAGCAGATGTTAGTAATAGGAACAATCCAACTGAACAATTTGTATTTGAAGGTGTTGAACACAAAGGTTCTGCTTATGGTGTGTTTGTTGATGGAAATGATATTTATCTTGCAGATTACAGTGAAGGACTTGTTTATTTTGAATATACTCAAACACCAGTTGCAGATTTCACTTTCATAAATAAAGATGAACTTCATACATATGTGGAAAGCTGGTATCAACCTTCTAAAGTTCAATTCGATCACTGGTCACTCAGCTGGGAAATCGCAGGTGAAAGACAATTTTTCAATGAGACATATGATTCCTTTGGTCTTCCTCCATATTCTGTCAAAGGTATTAGACAACAATGGTCTGAACTGTATATGCGACCTTTTGTTTATTCTTCAATAACTGAAACAGCTCTCTTTTATGGTAAAGAAGTTCTTGCATTTTCAGCTCAATATCAGATTCCATATCTGCAAGTCGATAGAAATCCGCTTTATTGGATGACTGATTCGAACTTCGTAAATTCCAGTTTCATACATGCTGGCAGGTGGAATAAAATGTATGATATGGGCTTTGATCCTATGGAGTTGGATATAACACATTCTCTTCCAGGAAGAATCAGTGATGCGATACATATGCACAACATGTTTGTTGAACCAATAACAGGAAGTATCATAGAACGTGCTGATAGAGTTCAGTATAACACAAGAGCAAAAGCTTTTGTAGAATCATTTTCTTTACTAAATCCTGCTAAGTATGGGGAAGACGCAGGTGATATACAAGAGATTCATCACTATAACACATGGCATACCACAAATCCTGGTCTTACAGGTAACATGGGAGCATTATACTGGCATGAACATCTTTACTTTGCAACTGAAAAATTCTACGATTTCCTAAGTGAAGAGTTTCTAGACAAAATTGACAAAGCAGATTCTTCTCGTACAATAGGTGCTTTCGGTTCAATGTTCTTAGTAACCATAGGATTTGTTGTTACATCTATTACTCTTAATAGAACAAAACCTAAAGTTAATTCTAAACCTAAGAAAAAATAATCTCTTAGGTATTCATTTTCATTTTTTCAGATTGCGTTTTTTGGATGTTCTGCTGTTTTTGCCGGTAAAATTTAACTTAAAATATAGATACATTGTTATATAATTTATAAGATATTGTAGACGACAATAACATAATATAATATAAAAACACATTACATTGTCAAGTAGGAGTAAGATATCGTGTCTGAAAATTCTGTAACAAAAAAAATGTCTGCTGCTTCTTTTTTTAATGAGAACCGGGCAATTGCAGGTTTTGGAAACTCAATGAGAGCAGTCTTCACAAGTGTAAGAGAGCTTGTTGAAAATGGTTTGGATGCTGCTGAAAGGAGAGGGACAAATCCCGATATACAAGTCAAACTTAGAAGATTATCAAGTAGAGAGATTAACACTCTTTTAGATGTAAAACAATATAAAATGGAAAAACATCTTGATTTCTTACAGCTTACATGTCGAGACAATGGAATTGGAGTTCCTAGCCATCAAATTGCTGATTTGTTTGGTAGAGTACTAACTGGGACAAAATATGGTGTAATTCAGACACGAGGTCGTTTTGGTTTAGGAGCTAAAATGTGCTTATTATATTCAATGTCTTCAGTAGATCTCCCAGCTAAAATCCGTACTCGTTATTTTATGGATGATATAACTTATGAAATGCATTTAATGATAAATCTTGAAAAAAATGAACCAATCATAATGGAACAACATGAGTATTTACCTGGCGATCCCAATTATCTGGAAGAACCTGGTACAGAAATATCAATCACTTTTACGGGTGCTTGGAGCAGAGCTAAAAACAGTGTTAAGGAATATTTTAGACAACTGGCAATTATCACTCCTTATTCTAGCTTCGATGTTCATTTACCTGGTGATAAAGAGGGTGAAATCGAAGAACTTACTTTTGTTAATGTTGTAGATGATATGCCTCCTCCTCCCCAAACTGTTAGGATACATCCTTGGGGTTGTGATATTACCCAATTTAAAGCAGAATTAGCGGCTACAACTAGCAAGAATCTAAAAGGATTCCTATCAAATCATTTTATGGGAGTGACTGAAGAAATAGCAGAAGGATTCTTTCAACTTCTAGAGATTGATCCTAACAAATCGCCTAAAGATATTACTTCTCATGAGATTAGAAGAATAGTACATGAAGGTTTTGTAAAAGCTTATCAAGAAGCAAAGGATGTAAAAAGAAAGAGAGATAGAATTTTCCAATTTGATGATCCAAAGGGAACTGCTCTCTCACCATTAGGAGCTGGAAGATTAAGAAAAGGATTGGAGAAAGAACTCAAACCTATGTTTGTAGAAGCAGTTACTAGAGCACCAAAAGCATATTCAGGACACCCCTTTGTAATTGAAGCAGCGATAGGTTATGGAGGAGGAGTGAGTGAAGCTGCTCAGACTAGAGGTACATCTGTTCATGATAATAAAATAATATATCGTTATGCTAATCGAATTCCACTAATTTTTGGTGCTGGAAATGATGTAATTACACATACTGTCTCCTCAATCAGGTGGAATGATTATGGTATGACAAGGCAATCAGATCCTTTGGCAGTTGCAATATCAGTTGTTAGTACAAAGATACCTTTTCCTGAAACAAGTAAAGAATACATATCTATCGTACCTGAAATTGAAGAAGAAATTAGATTAGCCTTAATGCAACTAGGAAGAAGGCTGAAAACATTTCTAAGTAGAGCAAAACGAAGACGAAGGGAACATGCGAGATTATCTCGTTTTGTAAGATCTGCTCCAATTATTGTTGAAAATCTTACCAAGATTCTTGAAGATGAACAATTGAATTTCACAGATTTCAGAGTGGAAACTGACCGTATTGCAGCTGCTCTAGCACACGGTGCATCAAAGAAAGTAAAATTGTTTATGCCTATTGGAAAAAGGTTGTTTGGAACCAATGTTTGGTGTCCTTCAAGGGTACGAACGATTTTAAGGAATAACAATATTGAAACGGTCGCTGATTTTCTTATAACTTCTTCAGAAGTTTTATCAAATATTCTATCTTTAACTACAAAGGATATATACGATATAAAACTCCGAACTATTTCCGAATTAGACAGAGAAAGGATAAGTCCTAAATATGATTCAAAGATATTCGTAAGTAGAACAATCGAAAAAAGATTTACTGCTCAAAATGGTAAATCCTTCGTTTCATTAAGGGATGCTTTATACCGAAGATGGATTCAGAATAGCTATCATTATTTTGCAACAGATTATTCGAAACTTCGTATAGTTTCTGGATTACTTGAAAAACTGTTCGAAAGTAAAAAAGAAGAATTACTCCATCAATTTTTACTCACAAGAACTAAAAAGAAATCATCAACAGTTTCACCTACTGGGAAACAATTGATTTCCTCTGTCACTAAAGCTTCTGATTTAAAGGTTAATACTCTCTTTCCTACATTTGATTACCTAACAGATAATGCTACAGATTCTCTTTCAAAGGATACGTCAGTGGAAGAATTCTTGTTTCAAACTAATATGCCTTTTTCTGTAAATTACCAACCTGAAATTACAGCTATTCTTGTAAACTATTTGAAAAACATATTTACTCAACTTTGTGATAAACTCCCAAATTATGGAAAAACTAACATCACTAAAATGACACCAGATTGGACAGATGCATACACGAAAAATGCATTCCATAGAAGAAAAATCAAAACTATTGAAGATTTTATTAATGCTAATCTAGACGATCTAATTGTTATAAAAGAACTTGAACGTGTTCTCTACACAACTTTTTTGGATATTCTTGCTGAAACATCTAAATCAATTTCTCTAACCAAATTTCAACTTACTTCGTATGATGAACTAAATAAAGATGAAATTACACTTAAAACAGCTTTAAGTCAGAAAAAGATTGACACACTAGTTCATTTTCTTAATATTCCTTCTAGTTCAATATACAATAAGAAATATATCCCATTATGTGATCTTCTACTAAAAGAATCTAAATTTAAACTGCTAAAATCCATTCGTGAAGCTCAGAAAGATAAAGATATATCTCATATTAAAATTATCTCAAAAGATGTTGAAAAGCAGCTATCAGAATTGCAAATATTCACAACTACATCATTTTTAGCTTTTCCATCTCCTCAATTGAAGAAAGCTGGTTTAAGGAAGAAGGATATTGAGAGTATAAAGAAGAAAACTGGCACAACAATGACTTCCTGGTTAAATAGAGAGGAACTTCTAAAATCAGCAGGTATTGTAGTAATTGAGGAACTTTTCTATAATCCTCCAGAAGCTTATAATCTTACCGCTGCAATGAAAAAAGAATACACAGAAATTTCTTCATTTCTTAGAACTCCATTGATTTTTGCATTACCCTCTCAGCGTAAAAACTCAAACCTGCTGAAAGAGGTTGGAATTAACTGTATTGGAAGATTTTTGACATGGTCAAGTTCAGAACTTGCGGATATTCTGAGCGTTTCTGAAGAGAAAATAAACGAAATGAAAGACTCAATATCATTTGAAGAAGTTAAAAAGACTAAAGCTAATCTTCAGAAGAATCTCTCGTTATTATCAAGTCAATTTCCTAGACTAGTTGAATATTTCAAACAGCATGATATGTGTATTCAGGACCTCTATAATGCTTATCCCGCTGAAAAACCTTCAATTACCTCAGGTTTTTGGGTCAATATTCAGAATTTGACTGATTTATCAAATTTAGAGATTTTCGAATTATCTCAACTATATACTAGCAAACATAAAATGATGGATGATTTGAAGGAAGCTCTGCTTAGATTAAAAGCTAGAAATATCGTAACGCTAAGGCAGTTTTTGGATTTGATTCCTGAAATAATCGAAACTGAATTAAGCTCAGCAAAGGAAAGGAAAGCAGCTCTCACCTTATATAATGATATCAAAACCCGCAATTTCAGCGATCAAAACGAATTTAATAAACAGATTCTGCTGGTTAGTGAATATGATGAATTTCATAGAATGTTTGATTTGCCTATTTCCAGAGTTAGTGGTCTATCATTGCATGAATATGATGTTCTGAGGAATAGAGGAATTATCTCCATTCACCAACTTTTTGAATACACAACAAATGAATTAGCTTCCTTTTTAAGCAAAACAAAAGAACAAATTGAGGAATTATTCAACAACTTTGAAATCGAACAGAAAGGAACACCCTTCTTCGAGAAAGTAGGAAGTAAATATGTATCGCTTATCTCGTTTGAATATGAAGAATCAGAAAGATTCTCTTCAGCTGAG
>JAGLRO010000190.1 GCA_023136245.1 Candidatus Heimdallarchaeota archaeon | reverse complement strand
GAAAAAATTTCTAAAAATGTCTCCAAAGAATATTGAAGACCCTGAATTTGCTAAAGAGACACAAGAAATCATGAAAGAACTTCAAGCAAAAAAACATCTAACTTTTGAAGGAGTCCATGTAACAAAAACTGGAGATAGAATTCCTGTTGGAATAAGTTCCCATATCTTTAAACTAAAAGAAGAAGAAGTTGTATTATCTGTAGTAAGAGACATCAGCGAAAGAAAAAGTGCAGAAATTGTTGAAAAAGCAAGAGCTAAAGAGAGAACGTTTCTATTAGACATCATTACCCATGATTTAAGGAACTATCAAGCTATTGCAAGTGGATTTTTAGGTATTTTTGATTTTGATTATCCAGATCTTGGTGATTTAAAAAGAAAGGATCTGGAAAAAGCAAAATCTGCGATTGGAAGAACTGATAAATTACTAGAAAATATTTCAATAATGATGGAAAAGGATATGGGAATAGATTTTGATTTAATTCCTTTTAGTTTTCTAAAATCCATAAAGAAGAATGAAATCACTTTAAGAGAACTTTATCCAGATAGAGATATTAATATCAATGTAGATGATATATCTGAAGAGCATTTTGTGATTGCTGATAGTTTCTTCGATCTTCTATTACTAAATATCCTGTCCAATGCCATTAAAAATGACTGCAAAAAAACAGTAAACATAGATATTGGATTTAAAACATCAAACAAAAACAAATGCATATTATCCATAACTGATTTTGGAAGAGGGATACCGCCAAAAAATAGAGATTTGATTTTCAATAAATATAATATGATTGGAAGAAAAAGTGGTGGAACCGGACTAGGACTGTACATTGTTAAAACCTTAGTTAATAGATATAATGGAAAAATCTGGATTGAAAGTCGTATTCCTCAAGACTATTCAAAAGGAACTATATTCAAAATAGAACTAGATATGGCTTGAGAGCATTATTCACTTTAATCAAGATTTCTCCTAAGAAGTTCTTTTTCTTCTTTTTACAACTACTACTAGAACAATTAGAGGTATGAAACTCAAAGTAAGATATATAAGAAACGAAGAACTAAGTTCAGGAATGTTTTCAGGTTGACCTAGATCCTTTAACTCTTGAATTTCAAGAGCTGAGAGTGGTCTACCAAATATGCAAACCTCATCAATAATCCCTCGAAAATGGAGAAAGTTAGGGCATTTTCCATCCGCTGTTTTCCCGAAACCAAAAGTGAGTTGATAACTACTATGTCCATAGATGTTACTAATAAAAGACAAGTAGTTGTATCAAATTTGAATTGAAAATAATTTTTTAGAAACTTCTTCCTCTTTAGTCACAGTTTCTGTTATGCTTGTTCTTTTAATCACGGAAACTGAATCATCTAGTTCAACAAGTGTCATTCTTTGTGATATAGTAGAAGATGTCTTCTCTAAATTCTTCAATTCAATAGATTGTTTAGTTAATTTCTTTTGTTGCTCAAGTAAATCTAAAACTAATCTTTCGAAACCATTTTCCTGTGCGATGTTTTGAGCTTTGAGTAAAAGAGCTCTTGCGTTATCTACATCAAATTCAATTAGAGCTAATTGAGCTTTCAACCTGAGAGTTTCAACAAGTAATAAATGAGAATTGTTCTTTTCAGATAATTCTTGAAGTTTATTGACATGTTTGTTTATTTTCTTTAATACTTCAGGTTCATTAGTTTCTTTCATCTCAAGCAGAAGGATATCACATAGATGTAACAGAACTTGAACTAATACTGAATACTGAATATCTTCTTCAACCAATTGCTCAAATAACAATTCTGCTTTAAGTCTATCACGTAAATTTGAGCTTTTTTTATGAACTAACGCTTCAGAAAATTTATGATACTGACTGACATGTACATTTTTTAGTTCTTTATTTATCAAATCTAAATGTCCGAAGTATTTTTTAGCTTCCTCTAAGTTGTTTATTTCCACATTAAACTGAATTAACGAAGCTAAACTAGAAGCTGCAAGAGCTTTATTTCCTACTTTATATCTTATTTCGAAGCTTTCTTGAAGAATAGAAATAGCTTGTTCTTTCATCCCTTTTTGCCAATAAATCATTGCTTGATCCATAAGTACTGTAGAAATACCTATTTGATTCCTAAAGCCTTCTTGTATTGTCATTAATTCATCTAAGAACCCCAAAGCTCTATCTAAGTCTCCTTTTTGAGTATAAACTCTCGCAAAAGCAGTTAGAACTTTAAACCAATCTTGAGGTTGGTTTTCTCGTAAAACAGGATAAGCTTCCTCATAGAATTCTAATGCTCTGCCTAAGTCTCCTTTGAGGAAATAAACATAACCACAATCTCCCTGAGCAAATGCAATAGCATTCTCTCTATTTAATTTCTGGTAAATTTCAAGACTACGTTTAAAATAATCTAATGCTTCATCATATTCACCAATTACTAGGTAATAGTCACCTAAGTTTTGATAAGTAGATGCTATCATACCTTTATTTTCTGATTCTTCAACAATTATTAATCTCTCTTTGTTTAATTCGTAAAACTTCACAAAATCATTTTTATTATAATATGTCCAAGCAAGATGATATAAACTAAATGCAAGTGAGAACTTCCCTAAGTGCTCTTTACTTATTGTTACCATTTTTTGTCCTGTTTCTAAAGCTAAATCTAAGTCTCCAAGATTTGTCTGCATATATTTTATGTTCAAAAGAAAACCCATTTGATAAAGATATAAATTGTTTTCCTCACAGAATTTCTCTCCTTCAATCCAAAGCTGAAAACCTTTCTCAATTTCTACATCAGAGGTACCTTTTCCAGTATAAGTTTTGAAAAATGGGAGTAGTCCTTTAAGCATCAAAACTAAAGCTTTTCGTTTCAGATAATAAAAATCTCTACTAGGTTCAAAATCCTCAAAATCTGTTAGAATTTCTTTTACTTGTTTTTTTGATTCTTGCCATTCATTACTGTAAAAATAATTTATAGCAAGGTTTAAAAGAGAATCAAATCTCAAAGTTTTGTCCTTATGATTTTTGCTTTCTTTCATTGCCTTTTGAGCAAATTTCATCCCAATTTCAAGAGAACCTCGTTCAACCATATAAGTCGCAGAAACACAGTTTATTTCACTTCGAAGTATATCAACTTTTATTCTTTCTTCAATGGTAATTTCCTTATTTTTCAGAACATCATCCAATTCAGTTAGGGAAACAAGGAGTTCACCATTCATGTAGTTCCGATGAATTCGATCTATCTCTTTTTGAACTGAGGAGGGCACATATCTCACCAATTTTGAAACATATGCACAAATACAAAACTAGATTAAAACTTTTCCTTAAGAAAAAAAAAGGATAGATTGAGCATATTATATCTGAATTGAAAATAATTTCTTCGAAACTTCTTCCTCTTTTTTCACGGTTTCTGTTATGCTTGTTCTCTTAATAGATGAGACTGTATCATTAATTTCAATGACAGACATTCTTTGTGATATAGTCGAAGAAGTCTTTTCTAAATTCCTCAATTCAATTGACTGTTTAGTTAGTTTTTCTTGTTGTTGAAGTAAGTCTAAAACTAATCTTTCGAAATTATTCTCTTGAGCTAAGTTGAGAGCTTTAAGTAGAAGTGCTCTTGCATTATCTATATCGAATTCAAGTAGAGCTAATTGTGCATTCAATCTAATAGTTTCAACATGTAAAAGGTGAGAATTATTCTTTTCAGCCATTCCTTGCAATTTGTTGACATATTTGTAAATCTTTTCTAACACCTTAGCATCATCAGTTTCTTTCATTTCAACTATAAGTAGATCAGATAGGTTGAGCAGGACTTGAACCAAGAGTGAATAGCTAATATCTTCTTCTATTAGTTGTTCAAAAAGTACTTCAGCTTTCATTCTATCGCGTAAATCTGAAGTTCTCTTTAGGATTAGAGCTTCTGCAAATTTGCAGTTCTGACTCACTTCATTTATCTTTGTTTCTTTGTTGATCAATTCTAAAGATTCGAAATATTTTCTTGCAGCTTCTATGTTGTTTAATTCAACATTAAATTGAACTAAATATGATAAACTAGCAGCTATATAGGGTTTATTACCTATTTTTTCTCTCATCTCTAAACTCTCTTGAATATAAGATAATGCCTGTTCCTTCATTCCCCTTTGCCAAAAAATCATTCCTTGTTCAGAGAGCACTCTTGAAATACCAAATTGGTTTTGGAAGCCTTTATGAATAGTCATTAATTGATCTAAATGTTCTAAAGCTCTATCTAACTCTCCTTTTTGTAAATAAACTGCAGCAAAATCAGATAGAATAC
>JAGLRO010000019.1 GCA_023136245.1 Candidatus Heimdallarchaeota archaeon | reverse complement strand
TTTATCTTCTTAGGATAGAAATATTTGCCGATGTAGTTAAATAGCTATATGACTCTTAACTAATAGAAGATTTATCCAAGCTGTGGAAAAAATGGAACAGTGGGCAATAACTGTTGTGGGAGGGATAATAGGAGCAATAATAGCCATTTTGATTGGTTTATTATTTTCCCCTGCTAAAAGAAAAATAGAAAAATATCAATTAGCTAAAGAGAAGTTTTTCCAACTTGGTTTACACTTTGATTCAAAAAGTTTGAAGGAGAAGTATAAACCTGAAAAACAACCAACAACTGAAGCTCTGCAAAAACTAAGAACTCTAGATGATGAACTAGAAGAAGAATATGAACATTTCAAAGAAAGAGACGAGATATTGAAAAAAGCTATACTTGAAGAATCTAATATCTGTCTTATTGGTGAAGCAGGAACAGGAAAAACAAGAACATTTTTTGAAGTTTTAAAGGAAATAGTTCAAACAGAGAGAAAATTCAAAAAATTACTATTTATAATCTTTTCAATACAAACTGATTTTAAAGAAGTGATTATTCCAAAAAAATGGGGAATAAAGAAATATCCCTTTATTCTAGTTTTATGTGATGATATAGATAAATATAGAGAAGATTTGTTTAATAGCGGTGTTATCAATAAGCTAAGACAGAAAACAAAAATAATACAATTAGCTGCAACTTGTAGACTAGAGGAATGGAATAAAATAGAAAAATCTATGAGAGAAAAAATTAAGTCAAGTTTTTCTAAAATTATACAAATTGATGAGCTAACTGAAAAACAAGGGAGAGCTATAGCTAAACTTAAACCTGAATGGGGGTTCCCAACAGTATTTAACGGTACTTCTGCTGAAATAACTCTGAACAGATCTAAGAAAATAGAATTATATGGGAAATTAGCTGATGTCAAGAATATTTTATTTGCACTCAAACTTCTAAACAGAGCTTACATTAATTATCCTGAAGAGAATTTAGTCCAAGAAGTAGCGAAAGAAATCTTTAACTTTAAAGGAATTTGGGAAGAAGGAAGAATTAGATTAAAGGATGAGAATTTTCTTCAAATCAGGAAACAAAGAAGATTTTTTGTTAAAGATTTTTATGTAAATAACATTATAATTGATTACCCAAATTACACGGAGCTTGAAAATATCAATGAAAAATATAAGGAAGATTTCCAGAAATTAATGAAGATATTAAAAGAACAGAATTACTATGAAGAGCTTTTCTTATTAAATAGAGGTTTTCAAGATTTGAAAGAATTTGATTCAGCAAATAAATGTTTTGTCTCAGAAAAAGTGATCAAAAGAACAAATGATACAAAATTAATATCTAAGTATTATTTTTATAAAGGATACCTGTTTGCTATACAAGAGATATGGAAAAAAGCTATTACAAATTTTTCTAAAGTTATCGATATTGATCCTCAAGATGCTCAAGCTTATTACAATCGAGGAGTAACATATGCTGATTTAGAAAAGTATGAGCTTGCTGTAGCAGATTATTCCAAAGCTATTGATATTGATCCTCAGTATGCTCAAGCTTATACCAATCGAGGAAATGCATATGCTGAATTAGAAGCGTATGATTCTGCCTTAGCAGATTATTCCAAAGCTATTGATATTGATCCTCAGTATGCTCAAGCTTATTACAATCGAGGAATTACATATTATAATTTAGAAGAGTATGATTCTGCCTTAGCAGATTATTCCAAAGCTATTGATATTGATCCTCAGTTTGCTCTAGCTTATTACAATCGAGGAAATACATATAATGTGTTAGAAGCGTATGATTCTGCCTTAGCAGATTATTCCAAAGTTTGGTTATTGAAAGAGAAATTGTCAGAGAAAAAAGTTCCATTAATCCCCATTCTAGTTTTGAGTATTTTGCTTCTTCAATCGTCCTTGTATAAGAAAATGAATCTTAAACAACTTGAAGAGTGGATTAAGAGAGCTGAATCTTTCTATGATATTTATGATTCAGAGCAGAAGAAGACTATCGAAGAAGCGAAGAAGTTGTTAGATAAAAAAGAAGAATAAACATAAAATATATCTTACCTCTTGTTCTTTTATCTATTTCAAAAAAGAAAAAGAAATATAATTGATTCTTTTCTTTTCAATTATCTGCTTTTTTAGCTTTTAGTATAATCCAGAATAGCTGAGTTTTAACTATTGTCTCTTTTATTTGCATTACATTTAGTGATACGTAAATATATTTACATGAGCGTTGATTTTAAGTTATGAAAAACACGAAATTAGATTTCAAACTTCCTTGTTATCAATGCAGTAACAAAACTTTATCAAGATGCAAAGGTTGTAGAAGATCCCTTTGTGGCAGATGTAGTTCAAAGAAATCAATTTGGATCCCAATTATTAATCATCAAATTCCTGCAGGTTTGTGTAAAGACTGCAGAGAATTACTACTTATTCAGAGTTCTCTGGGTTTAGCAATGGATGTTACTACTTTCTTCTCTCAATTGCCTGAAAAAATAGATGAATGGAAGAAGAAATTTCTTTAGATTTTCAGCCAATCATAACCTATATTTCTAAAATCAACAACTTTTGGAGGAATATTTCCGCTATTTCTAATTTCACTATCTCTCCCATAATAGTTACTGGTACTTTGTTCATTAGCTCCACAAATATCTTCATGATTATAGTGATAATAAATCATTGCAGCTTCAGTATCTTTTACTCTCTGTTTAGACCTTCGATTACCATCTTCAAGCAATATCTCTCCCAAGTAATATCTAACTGATTTTTCACCATAATTTTCATATATCCAAAGATCTGCATCATGATAATTTTTCAATCTTATTGCGACATACTGATTAAATGCCATGAAAGGTTTGGGTAGAATGTTAAAGGAAAAAATAAGGAAAAAAATAACGAGGAAGAACATATTTGTCATAGGAATCGTAGCAGCCATTTTATTTTCTGCAGGGATGTTGATGATGCTTTATGATCATCAAATAGAGAAAAGGACGATAACTCTAGAAAGATTCACTTATTACTTCTGGGAATATGAAAGTGAAAGTGAATTGACACACTTGAATTTTTCATTTGAATTAATTCAAGGAGATGAGATCTTCTTCTTCTACTTTGATGAAATAACATACTGGCTATGGAAAAGATACGGAGATTTCTATGGAGAAGAAATTATCACAATCAGTGGAACGCAAGATGTTCTAGTAGAGTTAAACGAAAAACAAACTTATTATTTCGGTTTCTATCCCATAGGAATTAATCCTCATACTTACTTCCACATGGAGGTAGATTTATTGAAAATAGGGATGTTCCTTGTTCTTCCTGTAACAATAAATATTATGGGGTTGCTATTCATGTTTGACATAAAGAGTGAAATTAGATATTATAGAGATAATAAAAAAATAGTGAAAGAAGCTCTTCATAAGAAGGAAATGAGTAGAATGATACTAAAAATGAATAAAGAATTTGTTAAAGTTTTCCTATTCATTAAAACAAAGAATTAAAGCATATTAATAAATCTAGTCAAAGCCAAATTTTTAAATATCGGTTGTGCAGAATTGTGTCATAACTAAACATTGGTGTAAAGTATGTCAGATATTAGTTGTGCAAGGTAATTTAGAATGTTCTTATAGTTTTTATTAGATTCAATAAATTCACAAAAAGTTTAAATTATAAGAAGTAAAATTTATTTTTGGTGAAAAATACTGACCTTATCTAATTTTTTCTATCAAGTATTAATTGGAGCTGTTACTACAATTCTAATTGCAACAGGGAGTTCAATAACACATCTTTACTTTTATATGAAAAAACGAAAAAGAAGGAAAAGAATGATTTCGTTTTTCGGGAAAAAAGTTGAAAAAGCAATAATTAGTTTACCAATATTTCACTCATTAACTGAAGATGACTTTGATGAATATGCTACTATAACAAAAATGAAAAAATATTTTCTTGAAGAAGCGAATAAACCTTTAGTTGAGAAAGATAATATCCCAATTTTTTCAGATACAATAGTCATCGATGATTATTTAGCTTTTAGAGCAGTCAATAATTTATTTGCTGCAAATGATATAGATGAAGTAATTTTTGAAGAAGATGAGAAATTGGTTAGAGAGAGTGATTGGACAAAAACTCCATGTATCATAACTATTGGTGGTCCAAGATCAAATCAAAAGCTTGCTGAGGTACTACATCATTTTCCTTCTGAACTACAACTAATTGATATTGTACATCCTACATCTGCAAGATTAGGAGAATGGATCTTAACTATATTACCGAATAAGGATTCATTGAATTTTGGAGTAACTCAAGAAAATGCTCTAGGAGTAATTCTTAGAATGCAAAATCCAGATATTCCTGATAGTTTTTTTGTTGCATTATTTGGAGATAGAGGAGAATCTACACTTGAGGTTTGCAAATATTTGAAAAACAATATTAATAAACTCAACAGGATGGTAAAAAATAAACAATTTGTTGCTTTAGTCGCAGTAACTGGACATAATTTCAGTATATCTCAATTAATGTATGTAGCTACTTATGATCAGGTTATGTTTTCAGATTCTAATCTAATGAGTAAATTTCTTAAGAAAAAATAATATATTAGTCTAAAGAGGAATATGTATGAAAGAATCCGCCAATGAGAGATTCCAACTAAAAAATGAAAGAACAAATATCATTCGATATAAACCACTAGGTCTATGTATGAATGATTTTGATGTTATTAAAATTAAAGATACTTTTCATGTCATTCATCTTCAGGGACCACCAATTTATCCTTTTGATGCTACTATCTTGGAAACAAGTTATGGTCATATTGTTTCTAAGGATTTAATTAAATGGGAAACACAAGTTCCAGCTTTCGGAGTTTCAGATATATCACATTTCGATGATAGTGGTATATGGACTATGCACATAATTGAGCATGAAAATAGATATTGGATGTTTTATACAGGATTGAACCGTAGAATTTATTTTCAACAGAAAATTGGATTAGCTATCTCTCAAGATCTTACATTAAACAATTGGAAAAGATATAAGAAAAACCCAATCTTATCTGCTGATTCAAGTTATTACCAAACAGATGATGATATGGCTTGGAGAGATCCATTTGTAGTTTTTGATAAAAAAAGTAATCAATGGCTTATGTTTATTGCAGCCAAAAATAAGGATGGTAAAAAAGATACTAGAGGATGCATTGGTTTAGCAGTTTCAGAGGATTTAATTAACTGGGAAGTGAAACCACCAATTTTAGAACCAAGAAAATTCTTCGAAATGGAATGTCCAGTAGTTCAATTTATCAATAATGCTTACTATTTGTTCGTCTCAGTCTCAAATGACTATCGTGTTTATGTCTATAAAGCTGATAATCTGCTTGGAACATATGAAGCTCTTGGTCCAATAACACAACCCTATAATTATTCACCAAGATTAATTCAAAATAGAAAAGATGAATGGGTGTTTCTTCATACAGTTTGGAGACGTTGGAAGAATGAAGATCAAGGAGAGATAATGAGAGGAATGCTTGCACAACCAAAGCTGTTAAATTTCAATGAGAAAGGAAAACCTTTCCTATCTTGGTACCCTGATATAGAAAAATACTTACATGAATCATTTTCAAAGAAGGGTAAGAATGGATTAATGGAAATTTCTATTTCAGAACCTATAACAGAGCTTTTAGTATATTTAAGATATGTAGAAACTAAAGATGAAATCAAAGGAACCCAGGTTCTTCTAATCGATGAATTTTTAGAGATAAGCTATATTGAGGATGACTATAAGCTATCGAAACATGATTTGTTGAATATAAATGAAATCAGTAATTTGAAAATTTTAATATTTAATGAATATTATGAGGTTTATTTAGACAATAAACTAATTAGCTCTACTATGGGCTACCGACATCATGATGGATTGTTCAAAGTAAAAATGAATGGAAAGGAGATGGATTTCTCATTCAGAAAATTCCTGAAATAGGGGAGATTAAAATTTAAATTTCTAAAAAGTAAAAAGTGATTTTGGGAACGTAGTTCTTTATAAGAAGAAAGAATGAGATAGTTTGCTTTATTTAAATTACTCACTTGTCTACTAAAAATAACAACTAGAATTATCCTCATAAAATTAATATCGATTATAATATGCCTTTTCCTACTTTAGAATGGTATGAATATATAGGAGTAGATGCAATTCAAGATAGAATTAAAGCAATAAAAGATTTATTCAAATCAAAAACAATAACTGAAAAAAAAGAAAGAAGCTTATTTCTTCTTTCTGTATATAGGAATAACTGGGTTGAATCGTTACTATAAATAGGATGTTTTTTTGTCGAAAGTTTCATTCGACCACGAACTTCTTAGAGAAAGAAAAGTGGGAAAATGTTCCTAGAAACTTAAGAACTGAAGTAGAATTTGAAAATAACATAGTCGCTGATCTTTTTCGACTAGGAAAATTTGTCTAAATCTATTAGATTGATAAATTGAGTTTTCAGCACTTTTAACTGCAATTCATTACAAAAATCGTAATAAGACACGACTGGTTTGAATGAAGTCGAATCATACTTTCGACAATAAAGACCACTATTTATACTAGAGAATGCACCTCATAATTCTCACCTACTAAAAGTAAATCATATTTTCTGTTTTCATTCTTAAAGAAGTTAGCTGTCGAATAAAACAATCGACAAAACTACACTCTATTTATAGTAACGACTCAACCCTGAATATTGTTTTTATGTCACAGATGTCCAACTCACTTCTGTTTCTTTCTTTGGTTCTTCTTGACTATTACAATACCCTTTGAAGAAACAAATCTCACATATTTCGCTTTCTTGTTTCGGAAAGATTCTCTTCTTCACTCCCTCTACAAACTCATACAGCTTCTCTATCGCATATTCCTCATCTTCTTCTTTCCCTTTATTCATCGTTTTGGATTGCAGAAAAACAAACAGTACATCCTTTGAGTTGAACTTATTTTTCTTCAATATATACTGTATTATCCCTGATTGGATCCTTGAGTATCTCTTCCTCTCCCCTGTTTTCCAATCTATCACCAATCCATTTGGGAAACCTATATCCAATATTGCTCTTACTTCTACTGTTTCTCCCTCTATCCCTATCTCTGCTTCCAGTTCTTTTTCTATGAATAAAGGAAGATAATTCTCTTCACCAAATTTTCCTAACCTAACAATTTCAAAGTTCTGAAAATTAGTGAGTATTTCTTGATAGTTCTTTCTTTCCTCTTCTTCAAACATCAGTGAGTTACAGGTTATCATCTCTTGTGTCAGTTTCTTAATTGTCTCTTGTTCTACTTCTTCTTGTGGAAAATAGCGAAAATAATCTGCTATATGTGCATGAACGATCTCCCCAAAAATAGCCTTTCTGTTCTTTACTGTGGGTATTCTCAAGACTTTTTCTAACTCATACAATCTCGGACAAGTATCATACAATCTTATTTGACTTGGATAAATTCTACTATGGTGCTTGAATGCTGTTCTCATCTTCTTTACTCCTTTTAAGAAATGCTTCTCTCCAATCATCATGATATTGTATCTCTCCTAGTTCCCTTCCTTCTTGTATCTGATACCTTAAGTCTAGTTCCCTCTCTAAATTCTCTCTAAGATGGTGAAGTTTGCTCCAATCTAATTCCATTATACTTGCTTCTCTTCTTTGTTTATGATGTTTATTCATAATAATTCTTACAAATTCTGTCATCTCCCCTCCCCTAATTTGCCAATTCTTAACCTCGATTGCTTCCATTACTGTATCATACATCTCTTCGAGAATCTCTGTTGAACCGTTTACTGGATCTAAGTAAGCTATTAATTGTCTGCGTCTGTAATCCTTGAGAAGTTTTTTTATCAATTTGATTTTCTGGATAATTTTACCAATTGTTCCATTAACTGTAAAATAGAAAATAAAGAAAATTACTAAGCAGATTATTACAGTATGCTGCCATGGTATAATCAACTTATTCCCTCCACTAATAGTTCTTCTAGTGCTGTTGTTGTCAAACTAAAGAATCCAAACATTTCTTCTCCTTGTTCCATTAACTCATAGAGATTCTTTATCGGTAATTCCCTACCAAAGTTATCTTCTAGAACTATCTCAAATCCCCATCCTCTTTTCTCCTTCTCTTCCTCTACTAACCACTCTTTCTGTTCCTCAAAGAATTGTTTCAGAAAGAACTTTACATCATCTATGTTTGACAGTTTGTATCTTGTTAGAGCTATCTTCTTTTCCCTTCCTTTCGCATAGATCTTAAAGACCATCTTCCAGTTCATTGTTCTCTGATTAGCTCATTCCCCAATTGGTTTATAAAGGGGAGAACCACGTTTTTAAATAATTTTGAAGTTTTTTACCAACTTTAAAAAGGATTTTATAGATTATGGTTGTTCTGCTAGTTTCTACCACCCTTATTCAACATAATCATTCAAGACTAGATAGAAAAAAAGAGGGAAGAGAGCTAAAGATGAACTATAAGTAGAAACTGCACGGATCTGTGTCAAATAATTGTGCATCTTGATCTGGTAATTCTTGATCTAATTGCTCTTTCGCCATATAGAAACAATCTTCTAAAGAAACATCGATTGAACCACCTAAGTATAAGATCCAAGCATAGTCAAGGAAATAGTACGTGAATTTACCTCTTGGAGGTTCTTCTGGGTAAAAACTATTAGAAAGTTGTTCCCCTGTACATGCCATAGCCATGAAAATATTATCAACATTATCTAAACAATTGAAATGACCATCTGATTTGAAACCACCACTATGACATGAATCTAAGAATAGGAAAATTCTTCCTGCTAGAATATCGTCTACAATATCAGCTAATTCATCATCATGGAAATAGCCGTCTTGTCCATGTTCTCCATTGGTGTAGTCAACCATTCGCATAGAGTAAGTCTCTCCTTCATGTTCAGGACCTAGTTCAAGTAAACCGTTATCTCCATGTCCAGCAAATGTATAAACAATTGTATCTTGTGGACCAGCTTTTTGGGTTAATTCTATTAATTTCGTTTTTACATTGTATTCGATTGCATCCCCTGTATACATAGGATAATTATATATTTCAGGAAAATCGCCATAAAGATAGATCTCATCAAAATCCAAGTTGTCGCTTAAATGATAGTACCATGCAGCAACATCATTATCCGAATAGATACATGAACCTAATCCAACAATAACTGCAAGCTTTCTTGGAGCACCTACATATATTGTTACATGATGAGTTCCTGAACATGATGGACTTATTTGCTTGCTATAAGCTCCAAAATCTCCTGTAACTTCTATTTTGTAAGTTGGAAGGGCACTATTCGAACCATCAGGCCAGAAGTCAAAATATCCATTTTCATCAGAGTTTACATAATGCAGAAGATTCCAGTAAGTTCCACTTCTTTTATACAGCCAAACTACAGCTCCTTCGATTGGACTCGAATCTGCATAATCATACACATTACCAATAATTGTTACTGACATTGGAAAAACAGTCGCAAGCTGGAAATTCCTAGTTACTGGATTCCCGTTATTCCAATTTATTGTATATTGTTTTGTTTGGTAACCGCTTTTTGTTGCTCTTATGAAATAGAACGAATATCTAAAGCCAGTATATGTCATTGAATAGTATCCTGCAGGAATAGGAGTTTCACCAGGTGGTGCTTCTCCATCAGCGGTAATTGTTGTTTTTACTACTTGTCCATCTTCAATCAGTTGAACTCTAGCTCCAACTATAGGATTGTTATTAATATCAGTTACATATCCAGAAATTGTCTTTGTATAAGTAAATCTCCCTACTGATGTAATCACAAGAGTCGAAGATAGAAACAAAATTGCTAGAATTGCCATAATTCCTTTAATTGACTTTTTCTTAGTTTTCATTTTTTTTACTCCATAAATCTTTTCAGATTCTCCTTTGATATCTACTCAAAGAGTAGACCATCTTTATTGGTAAACTAACTATATAAATTCTTTGCAAATAAGATGACACAGACTTCTTTTGAACTAATTTATCCCCGAATCATTTAAATATCCATCTTCATCCTAGCTAATGATTCATCAGTTTTGATGAACAAATACGGAGGTAAATGAGTATGAAACAAAGACATTTTTTAGCGATAATTTTAGTTGCTAGCATTTTATTTCTTATTGTTAGCACAGACTTTGCTTTAGCAGCTGGCCCAACTCCCGATGGTAGAATTGAAGACATAATTAGTTGGACTATGTTTGATGATGCACTCCAAGATCATTGGTCTGATATAAAAAGTGAACAAACAAACAAAGCATACAGACTTGCAATCATTGATACAGGTTTTGATTGGGCTTCGAGAAAATATTGGGGAACTGTATTTAGTGATGACATATATGAATCTAGTCGGATTAAACTTTTTGATTTTAATGGGAATGAACATGTGTTTGATGAAGAAGTTTCAAGCACTGCATTTGACTATGGTATGGATGGAGGAGTACATCATGGAACTGTAATTATGGGAATTATTCTACAGCTACTCTATAGTTATGAAGGAACTGGAACTCTTGATTATTCTATATCTATGTTTGCAGTTGATGATACCCCAACTTCACAAGAACCTAGTTTCGAAGAACAAGTCGAAGATCATCTTGATAGAATATATACACACAACCAACAAAATCCTAATTCTAAATACAAAGTACTTTCAATGTCTGTAGCACAGGATTATAGTTCTTATAGCATCTATGATGAAGAACTATGGGATGTAGCGAGTCAAAGCTGCTTAATTTTTGCAGCTACTGGAAATTACGACCAAGCTTGGAGATCCACTAGTGATGCTCAAGACAAAGCGATAGCTGATAAGAAAAAGTACCCTGCAGCAGATGCTAACGTTATTGGTGTTGGAGCACTTTATGGAGAAAAAGGTTACAAACAAGGTTCAATAAACTGTAAAGTTCGAAGGTGCTCTACCAAAGAAGAACAGCGATATATCACAACAACATACTATTTTGGCAGTCAGTATTCATCTGTTTCGAAAGTAGTAGATTTAGTAGCTCCAGGTTTTGAAGTAGACATCGTTTATGATATACATGGTGACGATGCAATTAATCCAGAAGCACTTACAACAAGCAATCCTGATGGAGACTGGTATGTTGCTCATGGGACAAGCTTATCTACTCCTGTAGTTGCTACTGCTGCTTATTTAGCAGACAGACTCAGTCGTAAAACTGGGCATGGGACTCTAAGCTTTAGTGATTTAAAAGATATCATTCTCATAACTTGTGAAGATGACGAAGGTGCATATGGTCAATCTTCTTATTATAAGAAAAAATGGGAATTAACTGATAAACCAATAAAAGATAATTCCGATGCATCAGATTTTAGATTTTATTCCTATAGAGTAGGTCATGGTTGTCTTGATGTTCATGATATGTTTGAGTATGTATCTGATCCTTGGTCTTAATAACAACCTTTTTCTTTTTTTTCCTTTTAATACTATCAGGAAGTATTGCTATGAAAACTTCTATGAATCACTTGAACCATTTTACTGATTTAATTACAAAATCTCATCATATAGGGAATATCTCTTCTCTTATACTTGGAGGTTCATTAGCTACTGACTCAACGATAAAAGCAAATGATATTGACTTATTACTTATATGTAATGATGATTTTAGTGAAAATATATACAAACAAATACAAAATTTCGATAAAGTGGAAGGTTTTCAAAAGTACCTCTTCGATATTAAACTTATAGAAGTTAAGCACATTAAATTCATTAACAGTAGTACTGATGCTCCGTTTTTCTTTCACTTTGTAAAAAGTTCAAATCTTCTTTATGGTCAGGATATTAGAGCTTCCTTCAAATTAAATACAACATGGTTTTACAATACGATTATAAGATACATTGAAAAAATAGAAGAAGTCAAAGAACTATTCTATAATTGGCAACAGAAGTCTCTTGCGCGAATCTCACTATTTGAAGTAGCAAAGAAACTATCAATTCTCTATGAGATGTTATCGAAGGAATCAGAAGCTAAATTTCTATCCTCACAAGAACATCTTGACATTATCTATGGAAAGGATTTACAAAACATAAGGAAATTAATGAGTAAGAATCGTCCTTGGATCTCTCTCTACAAAGAGAGAGGAAAAGAAAACAAACTAAGTTTTGAAGTTCTCAAAGTAAAGAAGAAAATTAAACAACAAAAAGAAATAGCTATTGATGCACAATTTGAGAATATAATGGAGAAAGTAAAAGAACTTGGAAATATTTGCATAGAAATACTAGATATGTAGAATCAAATGAACAGAATCCTTCTGGTGACTCCATCATGATTTTTAAGTAAGTATTGACTAATTTTAGAAAAAAAAAAGAGAGTTTGTTAGAGATAGAAATCTTGTGAAGTATTCCCATCATACTCTTTAGCATCACTTTCAGCTGCTTCATCATAGGTTAGAGATCCTACTACATGTACAATTGCTTCTTCAAAGGCATCTTCCATTGACATTGAAGGATTCTCTTTCAAAACATGGAATAAGAAATATTGTGTCCATTTGCCATTAATCGTTGTTTGACCAGGTTGACTAGCAGCAGCGATGTAAACTTTAGTTACATCAATAGAAGTTTCTTCTAAATCGTTTTCTAAATGCCCGGAATGGCATGTTCCTAGGAAGAAGAAAAGTCTAGGATCATCATTTCCTGCATTCAAATCATCTATGACATCCTGTCCCTTAATATATGTGTTTAGAGTAAAAGGATCAGTATCATAAACATCAAAACGATAATCATAACCCCATTGATGCCCATGACCAGAAATGATAAAAAGTATCAAATCGTTTGCATCAGCTTTTTGACCAACTGTATCACATGCATCCTCGATATTCTCTTTTGTCCCTAATTCATCATTTCCATCAAAATCATTCACCAGATCTAGGTGATCATCTATGAAAACATAGAATTTATTGATGATAAAATTATCACTAAGAAAATCGTACCATTCAAAAGCTTTTCTTTCAGCTTGAGATAGAAGATTCGGATAGTCCCCAGAACCATATTCTTCATCTTCAAAATCATCTATTCCTATTATTATAGCAAATTTCCTATATTCGTCATCATAGAAGAATACATTATAAGTTCCAGAACATGTTGGACTGATTTGTTTGTCTGTAGTATCACATCTACCTGAAATTTCGATTTTGTAGTGTGGATAAGTTGAAGGAGAATAATCAGCCCAGAAATCATAATACCCATTCTCATTTGTGGTCACTATATGCTTAAATTCCCAATCACCATCGTTATCCTTATAGAGTTTGACAGTTGCTCCATAGATAGGTTCAAAATCTCCACTGTCATAAGCATATCCCTGGATTGTTACCGTCATTGGAAAGGTTGATTCTAGTTCAAAATTCTTAGTTACTGGATCATTATTTCTCCAAAGAATGAAGCTTTCTTCAGTTACATACCCGCTCTTAGATGCTTTAACAAAATAAATAGCTAATCTTGGTCCAGTATAGGTTAAGCTGTAATCTCCATCTTCATCAGTATAAACAGTTTTTACTGTTGCGCCATCCTTTTTCAATTCGATTTTCGCATTTTCAATAGGATCTTCATTAGTATCAGTTACTTCTCCAGAGATGGTTTTAGTATAATCCCCAAATCCAATGGTTTGGATAGTGGCGTAACTAAGGAATAACGTTGCTAGTAATAAGCAGTATAAGGTTGTTTTTTTCTTGTTTTTAACATACATTTTTTTCACCAAATTCAAAATTATAGAATGAAATTAATAAATGTTGTTCACCCATCTATTCTTGATTTCAAGAGGTTTATGTGGACAGAGGTGTAAATATTATTAGCTTATAGAAGAATGTCACTATTTCGCTCCCTGAACCTAAGAAGTAATAATCTTATGTCAAAAATACCATCCCTTTCTGCATCAAGACAAAACTAGATAATTTTTTGAGAATAAGAAATAATCTCTAGAGTGAGAAGCTAACCTCCCAAAAGAAAAAAGAGAAATGGAAGGCTTTGAATAAATTCAAC
>JAGLRO010000189.1 GCA_023136245.1 Candidatus Heimdallarchaeota archaeon | reverse complement strand
GCTCTATCTAATTCTCCTTTGAGGTAATAAACATAACCACAGTCTTTTTGAAGAAAAGCTATACTATTCTCATTTTGCATATTTTGGTAAATTTCAAGACTTTGTTTATACTGATCTAAGGCTTCATCATATTCTCCAGTTGTTAGATAATAGATTCCTAAGTTATAATAAGAACCTGCTATCATTCCTTTAACTGCTAATTCTTCTGCAATAATTAATCTCTCTTTGCTTATTTCATAAAATTTCTTATATTCATTTTTATTAAAATAAGCCCAAGCAAGATAATGCAAATAAAATGCATATCCTAGCTTACTTCCGATGTCTTTTGAAATTTTTACCATTTTTTGTCTTGTTTCCAAGGCTAAATCTAGTTCTCCTCGATTTGTTTGAATAGATCCTATATTCAGAAGGAAAGCTGTTTGAAAATACGGTAAGTTGTTTTTCTCACTGAATTTTTCTCCTTCAATCCAGACCTGAAATCCTTTCTCTATTTCTTCGTCTGTGGTACCCTCTCCAGTATAGATTTTGATAAATGGAAGAACTCCTTTGAAAATAAAGTAAAATCCTTTTCTTTTTAAATAATGAAAATCCGTGCTAGGTTTTAATTCCTCAAAAGATGACAAAAACTCTTTTAAGGGTTTTTCTAGTTCTTGCCATTTGTTATTACTAAAATAATTATTGCAGAGATTCATTTGTGAATCTAAGATTAAAATCTCATCTCCCAAATCTTTACTTTCTTTCATTACCTCTTGAGCTAATTGCATTCCTATTTCGAGAGAACCTTTTTCGTCTCCGAGAGTTGTAAGAACGTTGATTATTTCGTTCTTTAAGATTGTTGCTTTTAGTCTTTCTTCTTTTGTAATCTCTTTATTTTTCAGAATTGCATCTATGTCATCTATGGAATCAAGGACATCGAACTTAAAGTAATAATTATGTTGAATTCTATCTATCTCTTCTTGAATAGAGGAAGGCATATTCTCCACCAATTTTGAAACATATATACAAATCAAAACTAGAATATAACTTTTCCTTAAGAAAAAGAGAAATTTGATGTAGATAACATTGAAGAAGCAAAAGAACATTGTATAGACACGGGATAAAAAGTTATTAGATGGGATGAAAGAGATCATTGGTTGCTACATCCTATTGGTTTTAGTTTAAATTTAGAAGATAGAAAAAGTGATTAAGTGTGAAAGCACAGATTAGAATATATAGTTAGATGAAAAGTTTTATTTAAGTTAATATTAGAGTCAATTTGGTTTCTATAAAATATATAGGTGGAAAAATATGAGTGAAAAAGAATTAACACAAGAAGAAATAGATAAACTATTGGCGAAAGCTAATAAACCAGCTGAAGATGCTATGAGATTGCATCCATTCTATATGGGAAAAATGCAAACTGTTCCTAAATGTAGTGTTTGGGGATTTGATGCATTTGCAGTATGGTATACTCCTGGTGTTGCAAAAGCTTGTAGAGCGATTGCAGAAAATCCAGCAGAATCCTTCAGAATGACAAATAGAGCTAATACCATAGCTGTAGTTTCAGATGGAACAAGAGTTCTTGGTCTCGGAGATATAGGACCAGAAGCAGGACAACCCGTCATGGAAGGAAAAGCACTGCTCTTCAAATATCTTGGAGGTGTAGACGCTTTTGCATTAAGCATTGGTAATGCTTATAATGAAAAAGGAGAAGCTAAAAGACTAACAGCAGAAGAAATTATTAATTTTGTAAAACTAGTCCAGCCATCCGTTGGAGGTATAAATTTAGAAGATATTTCTAAACCAAAATGTTATGGAGTGCTTGAAACACTAAGAAACGATCCAGAAGTCACAATACCAGTGTGGCACGATGACGCTCAAGGAACAGCTTCAGTAGTCGTTGGAGGTGTAATTGGTGCAGCTCATCATGTTGGTAAAGAACTTGATCAGCTCAAAGTTGCTATGCTTGGTGTAGGTTCAGCTAATACTAGAACTGCTTATGTTCTAGAATCAGCCGGTGTGCCTCTAAAAAATATAACTATGGCAGATTCTAAGAGTATAATTACCAAAGACAGACCCGATATAATTGAGCAAAAAGATTATGATACTTTCAAATATGACTTAGCTCAAAAAACCAATAGTGAAGGTCTATCTGGTGACTTTAGTAATGCAATGGAAGGAGCAGATGTAATGATCTCAGCATCCAAATCTGCAGAAGATGTTGTCAAGAAGGAATGGATTTCAAAAATGGCTTCAGATAGCATTGTATTCGCTTGCGCGAATCCGATTCCCGAGATCTGGCCCTGGAAAGCGAAAGCAGCAGGTGCAAGAGTTGTTGGTACTGGTAGAAGTGATTTTGATAACCAAATCAATAACAGTCTTGGATTTCCTGGTATCTTCAGAGGTACTCTAGACGTTAATGCAACTACTATCACAGATGAGATGTGTGTTGCAGCCGCTCAAGCTATTGCAGATATAGCAATAAAGAAGGGAACAACAGACAAATACGTCATTCCAACAATGGATGAGTGGGAACTATACCCATATGAAGCTACTAAAGTTGGTATGAAAGCTATTGAACAAGGTGTCGCTCGAACTATCATGGAAGAAGATGAACTCTTCAAGATAGCTGAAGAGAAAATCAAATATGCTAGAGATTTAACAAAGAGTTTGATGGACAATAATTTCATTGCTCCTCCAATTTAAAAACTCTTTTTTCCTTTTTTTTCTTTTTTCTCTCTTTTGGCCTCCTACAAAGCATTTATATTTCTTTTTCAGCATATTTAATATGAATGTCTGACAAACCTACACTCTCTTCCTTTGAACATTTTTTTGATGTTACTCCTCAAGCTATTATTATCGTTCAAGACTTTCACAATGTTGTTTATTGTAATAAAACTTTCATGGATATGACAGGTTATACACTTAATGATTTAGAGCCTTTATCTATGTTAGACCTTACACACGATGACGATAAACATATCATAGAAGAGCGTATTAGGGTAAGAAAATCAGGTGTTGATCCTCCAAGAAACTTCCAATTGCGTTTTGTTAATAAAGATGGTTCTATTTCTCTTGCTAATATCTATACAGAAGCTATCACTTTCAACGGTGTTCCTTCTCGGATTTTGCTCGGTGTTAATATCAGCGCGGAACCTTTAATAGATCAATCTCCTGAATTAGTTACATCATTAATAGATACTCTTTCTCACCACAGTGAACTTGGTTACTGGGTTGATGATATTAATGATCACACTATTTTCATAAATGACAGATTATGTGAATATCTTGGTTATTCTATGGAGGAAATTCGCAAAGGAACAGTTTCCGATTTCTTACATCCTGATTCTCAAGAAGTTTATCTTCAAATAACAAAAAATAGAAGAGAGGGTAAGAAAACAGCCAGTTCATACGAACTCATTCTAATTAACAAAAATGGTCGTCCCAACACTTTCAGTGTTGTTGGATCACTTCTCTATGATAGATACCAAAATCCAATTGGGTCTGTCGGATTCTTCTCCAATATTGAACCAACCAAGAAATTATCCCTTGTTATATCTACTCTAAATAAATACGCTTTATTCTCCAGGTATAAAGATCTCTCATCTTTCTGGAAGAATGTTCTGGAGGATATCATAAATCTCTATTATTCTGAATGTGGAATGGTTTTTCTAGATGGAGAAGTAGTTGCAGAGCAAGGTGAATTCACAGCAAATATGTCTCCTCAAGAAATTCTTGAAGATATGACAAAATCTGGTGATTTAGTTAAACATTTTCAAGAAGATTGTTCTAAATATCATGCAAGTGCTCAATCTCTACTAATTGCGACTTTGCATCTCAATCAACGTCCTGCAGGTTTCATTTTCATTTGTTCCTCTATACCCAAATTGTTCCTACGTGCTGATGTTGATCTATTTCTAACTTTCTGTAACCAAATCACTCTTAATTATGAGCATCATTTCTTGTATTTGCAGAGTGAAGAAGAGAGGGAATTTGTTTCTGTTCTTCTAGATATTTTATCACATGATTTTCTAAATGCAAATACTTCTGTTCATGGATATTTGGAACTAATTGAGCAAAGCTTAGACACTGAAGATCTTGAACGATTCAAAGAGTATGTAGTGAGAAGTCTTAGCGTTGTTGGGAGAAGTGAGAGAATCCTACAAACCGTTCAACAATTATCTAAAATTCAACAAGAAAGAAAAGCTAGACGAAGTATTGCTGTTTTTTCATCGCTTGAAAATGCAATTGAATTGCAGAAAGCGCTATATCATCCTAGGATTGTGAATGTAAATATTGATTGTCCTAAGAAATTATATGTCATTGCAGGAGATTTATTACAGAATGTTTTTGAAAATATTCTCAATAACGCAATAAAATACACACCGGAAGAGAGAGAAGTCAAAATTGAAGTTTCATGCAAACCAGTGATATTGGATGAAGAGAATTTTGTAGAACTCCGATTTATAGATCACGGAATAGGTATTCCTGATGAAATTAAACCTTCATTTTTCAAAAGACTATCTAGAGGAGATCACAGATTTCAAGAAGGTACAGGTTTGGGTTTGTATCTAGCAAGGGTGATAATTAGTTCCTATAATGGGAATATTGTGTTCGAAAATCGAGTATCTGATGATCATTCACAGGGTACTATAGTTGTGATAAGACTTCCAGAGGGATAGTTGTGGCAACAATATACATTATAGATGATGAAGATTCTATTCAATTTTTGTATAAAGAAGCATTTGCCTTGGAAGGTCATAAGATTGTAGGAATAGCTGATAATGGTATGCAAGCTATTGAGGAAATAGACAAATTTCGAAAATGCCCTGACATCATAATTATGGATCATCGAATGCCCATAAAAAATGGATTAGATACCTTGAAAGATCTTCAGAAACTTAAAGCATTCTCAAAATCAAAAATTCTATTTATAACAGCAGATCCCACAGTCAGAGAAGAAGCAAGCAAACTGGGAGCAGCTCTTTTTATTCAGAAACCCTTCAGCATTCTTCAACTTGCAAAAATTATAACTGAACTGAATAAAAAATAAAATTTAGTAATTTCATCTAATTTTTTGTAATAATTTCAATTGCTTCTTTGTCTTGTTCTGTTCCTTCTACTTTTTCAGTTTCGAAGCTTCCTTCTTTTATGAAGAAAAGCATAAAGACTCCTACGAAATAAATTAGACCTGTTGATATGAAAGCAAAACGAAATCCAGAGTAATAATTGTTATTATCAAGAATTTTCCCTCCAATAGGTTGACTTATGCTGTTAAATGCTGTAAATGCAAGTGAATCTATAGCGCTAAAGCTTGCTCTTTGATTTGAAGGCAATAAATCCATAACAATCGCATTAATCAAAGGCCATCCCGCATTCATTAAAGCTTGTCTAAAAATGTAGATTACTAGAATTATAGATAGAGGTGGGAAAATCGCGAAACAGAAGAGTAAACCAACTGCTAGAAGCTCTATCCAGAATATTGCTTTTGCTCTTCCTATTTTCTTTCCAATATAAAGTGCAATTCCTGAAATAACAGCAGTCAACAAGGGAGCTAAAGTAAAGATTAAGGTTAATTCAGAGAGTTTCACTCCATAGCTCCCTGATGTATCCTCAAAGTATCTTGGAAGAAATGGGATTGAGATTCCCGCACCAAAAGCGATTAGGAAATCAGCTAAAACAATCAAAAGAGGTGTTCGATAGAATTTCAGTTTTTGTCTAAATGTTTTACAACTTTTTAGCTTTTGAACAATTAGTTCATTCTTTCGTTTTTCTTCTAAACTTTTAGCTGTTTCTTCTTCTTTTGCTTGTAAAGATCTTTTATCATGAATGAAAAATCCTCCTAGAGAAGCGATCATGATTACAACAGCACATATTCTAATAACTGGCATTATTACTGATACTTCATATCTGTCTCCAACATATCTGAAAATAAAGAATCCAGCTACTCCTCCAATTGCAGTTGACAATTGTTGAATTATTGCCATTAAAGTATAAATCTTCGTTCTAGTACCTTTCGCTGTGCAATCAGCAATCAAAGCTGCACCTGCAGGCATCATCAGAGATCCAGCTATTGCTTGGAAAATCTGTATAACATAAAGATCTGCTATTCTGGTTGCGAAAAGAAAATAAATCATAGCTGCGATATAAATTACCATTCCCATCCAAATGAAAGCATCTCTTCTCCATTTATCTGAGATAAGTCCTGAAATAATCAAACCTACAATGCCAATTATACTGGACATTCCGAAAATCAATCCAATCTGAGTATTCCTTATGCTTTCATCTGGAATCCACAATCCAATTAGAAAGAATGTACTTAGATAAAGTGGAGTTTGTACAAGAGAAATAATTGCCCATCCTCCAAAATATAGTTTAAGATTCAGATTTAATCCTTTAACTAATTTCCAAGATTCAGAGGATGTATTTCGTATTCTGTTAAGCATCAGAGACAGAATAGATTTCATGGTTTTGATTATAAATATAACTAAATCTCTTCAGTAGAATGATTAAGCTGTATCGTTAAAATTGAGATTAAATTGTCAAAGATGAGTACTTTCGTATAAGCAGAAAATATAAATAAAGTTCTAAAGTACAATTAATTAGAATCTTTTTGGTGATTAAGATGCTATTAATGACTCCTAAGGATACGGAAGAGGAAGAAAGTACAGAAATTAAAGAATATGATTTAGGGATTATTGGTATTGGTCCTGCAGGTTTAACAGCTTCTTTGTATGCTGCTAGAGCAAATGTATCTGTTGTATGTATTGGAAGAGATTATGGTGGTCAGATGGGATTAG
>JAGLRO010000188.1 GCA_023136245.1 Candidatus Heimdallarchaeota archaeon | reverse complement strand
TCAGCTACTTTCTTCAAGAGTCCTGGAAAAACCTCAGAAGGAGGTCTGAAATTACTCTTTTCAAGAACATCGATTTCAATAATTAGCAAATCTTCATGTATTTCTGATACTCTTTCCAGATAATAACTGTGATATTTGCTTCTAGGAGTTATTTTATCAAATCGTGAAGAACCATAAGATACGTAGAAACCTTGCTCGTTTATTTCCTTTATCATTTCTGGTGATCCACTGTAACTATGTATGATTGCTTTCTTGCTATCATAGCTTTTTAGAAGTTCAAATCCTTCTCTCTCTAAACCTCCTCGGAAATGAAGATTCATGATCAAATTGTGTTTCTCTGCTGATTCTAGAAAAACTTCTAACATAGGTTTCTGATAAGGTAAGCTTCTTTTATCACTTGCATTTTTCTCATCCCAACCTATTTCACCAAGCATAAGAACATCTTCACAAAGTTTAGCAATTTCGTCAAATCTATCTTTATAATCGTGTGCTTCCCATGGTAAAACACCAAATGCTGGAAAGATATATTTAGCTTGTTTGGAATATTCTAATGCATCCATATATGAAGGAATATCCCAAGATTGAGCCCATGTGACTATTTTATTTTTATCAATGTCAGCAATAGCTTTTGATCGGCGATTGTCATCACAATATCTATTACATAAATGTAAATGAGTATCAATATACATAATCTAACCTCCTTTCTTGGGAAATGTATAAACACTTAAGAAATCTTCGTCTCCAAACTGTTCCAATTACTCCTTCTTTTTCTCTTTCTAATTTAAAACATCATAATGCTTTCATAGATAATGCTAATGGAATGTCTTCACAATTTTTTGATGATAGAGAAAACAACAAAAGGTATGAAGAGATACTTTGGAAGGTAATTTTTTGACCGGATAGGATCTCAGGAACTTATACTGTTGATAGTTCTGCTGACTCAGAAGACTCTTATCTTTTACCAAGCAAACCATTATGGATATCCATTTTTCCTAAAACTTTTTATCTTTTGAATCAAAGATGATAGATATGAAGAAATCTCTCTCTTTTCTTCTTGTATTAATCATTCTAGCATTTCCTTATATCTCTCCAGTAATTACTCAAGCAGATATTGAACCTCAGATAGTTGACTATATTTTTTGTAATGGTAATATTATAACTATAGATGAAAATATTCCGTTGGTTGAAGCTATTGCAATTAAAGATGGTATTATAGCTGGTTTAGGGAGCACCAATGCAATTCTTCAAAACTTTGCAACAAACAACGAAACTACCTATGATTTAGATGGTCGAACAATCATGCCAGGAATAATTGATGGTCATTCACATTACATGGCATCTTTATTTTGGATAGGTGAAACAGAAACAATTTATGACGCTCAAATACTAGCTCTTTCTCGTGGATACACAACGCTAAATGAAAAGAGCATAGATATTGGAGAATTTGAATGGCTTCAAAGTGCTGAACAAAATGGTACTCTTCGTCTTCGTGTAAATGGTTTTCTTATATACAATTTTGCCTGGCTTGAAAATAATGAACCTGCTCTGGTTGGTGCATGGGAACCAGATGTAAGTCCAATCTTAGATCATGATCGAATGTTTCGTGTTCCAGGATTTAAAATTTATTCTGATGGTGCTTCAGGAGACAGAGGTTTTCCAGCAATGAGTGATCCCTATACTCAAGAAATGATTGATTTGTGGGGGATTATCAATCAATATGGTGACTTATATTTCAATCAAACAGAGTTAAATCCTATAGTGGATTCCCTTCATGATAGAGGTTTTAGTGTAGCTTTCCATGCAATGGGAGATAGAGCAACTGAAACTGTCTTAAACGCTATAGAATTCGCACTGAACGGAACAACTAATGATAATTTTAGACATCAGCTTGAACACAATAGTTTCATCAGAGAAGATCAAATCACTAAAGCTTTATCACTTAATACTATTCATTCTGTTAGAGGATACTTCCCAACTTATTGGCAGCAAGAATACGCAGATCTTTACAGTTCTGTATGGCAGGAAAGAACAGTAAACAGATACTCTCTACTAGGAGAAGGTCTTCACTCTTATCTGGAAACTGATTTTGGTTATCTTTATGGTTATGATGAAGATAATTGGAGTA
>JAGLRO010000187.1 GCA_023136245.1 Candidatus Heimdallarchaeota archaeon | reverse complement strand
ATTTAGTGAATCTTTATATTACACCTTCTGTCCAAAATGTAAGATATCAATGGGCAGGGATATCGTTACCTGAAGCTGAAACATATTTAGAAAACGCTCACAGTGCTACTTTTGTTTCATCAACTTTTTCAATATTTATTGCATCTATGTTTGCTGGAACTTGGTGTTTGTTCAAAGTTGCAGGTTTCATAAAGTCAAGCAATAAACACAAGGATTTACTTCTGTGGTTAGTTTTCTTTTACATATTTTGGCAAGGTTTTTTTGCTGGAGGTTCAATACGCTATTTAGCTCCTCTAATTGTTCCACTAGCTATTGTGTTTGTAATTGGGTTAGATTCTGTTCTATCTTTTCTAAACAAAAGAGATGGAAAGAATAGAGATGGTTTTCTAGCATTTGTTTTCATAATAGCTAGTTCCTATCTTTCTCTCTATCCAATAATGCCTTTTGAAATTATCTCTGAGGATTTTCATTTACGCTGGTATCACGCTCATACTCGTATTGGATCACTAATTGGATATATCATTCTCTTTAATCTTTTCACACTTTTACTTCTATGGAAAGAGGAATCACTAAAAATCGGTTATTCACAAATTTACGTGAAAAAATTCAATCTTCGGAAAATAATATCTGGATTCTTTGTTTTTATTTTATTCTTTGTACCTTTCGGCGCACAAGCAGCATTGATTATATATATGAAATTTGATTTAGAAGCTTTTCAGACAAATTTTACTCACGAGTATAGGCTCACCTATCAACAACTGATTGATGCAATTAACAGATTGGGTTATTCCGATGATCAAGTTGTACTCTCAATAAATACTCCAGGTCTAGAATATTTCACTTCGCAACCAGTTATAGATCTATTTATGATAGGATTGCTCACAAAGTCAGGATTATCCAATACGACGTTCCCCCTAAAAATCCAGAATGTAACGAGAACGCTAGAATTCTTTAATGAGATTGGTGTATCAATCTTCGTAGCTCTTAATAATTCAAATGTCTGGTATCCCGCATATCTAGAGCGGATTTACTGGGATTATTTCATATACAGATTTATGCACAATAACATATATTTTACCTACAGATATACAAATGAGGAATATATACTTTTTACAATTAATTCCTATGATCCATTTATTGGTCCTGTTGATATTCAATTAGCAAGTGAAACAAAAAGACAAAGTCTATTGGCTTTATCTCCAGACTCACTATTGATTTATGATGATATTGCTACACTAGATGCAATTTTTGACTTAACTATGGTACCTACTGTGAAACCTGTAAATATTAGCGTCACTTTGCAGTATACTACATCCTCAAATGATACAATTTTAGAACAAACAGATATGCACCAATTAGAAAAACCTTCAACTGAGATTTTTTCAAGAATCTCACTATTGTCTCTTCCTAAAGAATCAATATATTTTGCGACAATAGGAATGACAATTTATTACGAGGATTACGAAGGTTATATTGAGGAATTGATCTACAATCTAGATCCGTTTTATGGAAATTCAGTAAATATAACTAGACACTTGTATTCTTGGTTCTATTCTGGTTATTACGGATTTAATTATCACTGAATTTGGATCAATTCTCATTTCAATTCAAAGAAAGTTGTTTTTACTATCTTTGTCTTCTAGTATATACTATACTCTTTTCTTGTCTTACTCTGCGAGCAATTAGTAATGATGAGATAATTGCAACAAAAATCATTAATACTACGTTTAAGAAGAATATCCCCACACTTCCAGTAGGAGTAAAAGTATGACCAAAGAAAACAGTTTGGTTTGCTCTTGCTAGTAATCTTAAAATTGATGCGCCAATCCCATATCCTAGGAATGATGCAACAGAAGCTATTAGCCCTATTCTAATGAAAACAACAAACAATGTATATAAATTCGTTCCACCTATCATTCTTACTATTGTTGTTTCTCTTCGGCTTTCTCGATATACATTTTGTAAAATTGTAAACATGTTCACTATTACTATTATAAGTATCAGAATTACTTCAGCATAAGCTAACGTATAAGTGAAAAGTAGAGATCCTTTCAGATAATAATCCATA
>JAGLRO010000186.1 GCA_023136245.1 Candidatus Heimdallarchaeota archaeon | reverse complement strand
TATACGAAGAGATCAGTATCTTAGTTAATGACTTAGTGACAGTTACTTCTCTTCTTCGTCATGATCTTCACAATGATGTTGTTGTTATACAAAACAGTTTAGAGCTTTTCTTAGAAACAGAACAAGAAGTTTTTCTCGAGAAACTTAATCACCGAATCGGAATGGTGATTAACAGACTTGAAAGTATAAAAGATGAATCAGATCTTTTAGATTCATTGAAAACTCAACCTATTGATATCAGTGTTATTGACGATGTTGCTAACTTGTTTGATGATGTCGTTGTTATATCTGAACTGAAAAACGTTAGATTAAATGCGAGCAAATTACTTTATCCTATTCTCATAAATTTAACTCAGAATGCTTTTGAACATGGAGGGGAAAATGTTAAAGTTGAAATTGAAGCTGAGGAGTTGAATGAATTCGTTTTAATAAAGATAAAAGATGATGGTCGTGGGATTGATGATGCAGAGAAGGATAGAATCTTTAATAGAAGTTACAATAAAGATGATTATAAGGGTAGAGGGATGGGTCTATTCTTAGTTCGAATTGCTATCGAAAGATATGGTGGATCCATATTTCTCGAAGACAATGAACCGAAAGGTGCTGCTTTCGTTATAAAATTGCAAAAACACACTGTACAATAATCTTTCATCTATTTTTGATCAGCTATAAAGCTTGTTATTTTTCATTTAAAAGCAGAGGAAATTGTTTATATAGAGGTTACCATTTTTCATTATTTGTTAAGGTTCAACTTTAGTCTCCATAGGGTTTACCATGAGCGTAGAGAAGTACATCAAAAAGATGCAAAATAGTGAGGACATTCTTTCTTTTGTTTTTAAGCTGAAGGACAAGGATTCAAAAGAGACGAATTTAGTTATATCCGCTTTATGTAAAATTGGGGAACCTGCAGTTGAACCACTTATTACAGCATTGAAAGATGAAGACAAAGATATTAGATACATGGCAGCTAGAGCTTTAGAAGAAATTGGGTCATTTGCTGTTGAACCTTTGATTGCTGAATTGAGTAACAGTCAGAGTCAGGTTAGAGTTTGTGCTACTGAAACTCTTGGAAAAATAGGTCATCCAAAAGCAATCGAACCACTCATCGCTACACTCAAAGATGAAAATGAAGATGAAACTGTAAGAGAGTATGCGGTTTATGCACTAGAAAGAATCGGTAAACCTGCTGCTGAAGCCTTAATAAAAGCTCTACGTGATCTAAAAGATCCTCACGCAATAGCTCCTCTAACAGCTGCATTATTTTACCAGGAACAAGAAGTAAGGGATGTAGCTGTTGAAATTGTTACAAATATGTCTAGTTTCTATTCTTCATATGGTGAATTCAAATCTATGCTTGAAAGAGACTACAAAAAAGTTCCACAATCGAAAGGTATCACACTGGAATATCTTCGTAAAAAATATTGGAGAAAAAAAGGTGATTCCTACATCCGTTTCACTCAAACAACTCTAAATGATTTTTTTGACGAATAGACGAATTTCACAAATCTGTCCTTACTTGAAGATTGTTTTTCTTCCCTTAAAATTCGTAACAAAAGAGAAAGTGAGTTTATCCCTTATTTGAATCTATTTCTTTTTTCCTATTTCTTGAAAACAATCTGGACAATATACAGGTTTACTAGCTTTTGGCTTGAAAGGAATAATTATATCCTTATTACATGTTCTACAAGTTGTTAGGTGCATCCTTTTGTTTGTTCTATATGGACCTGTTCTATCACCAAATCTTTCTACAACTTCATCATCTTTTTTGTAACTTCTTTTACTTACTTGTGCAGATTCAGCTTTTGGTTTTTGATCTTGAAAACACTCTCGGCAAAAAACAGGCTTAAATCCTGTTGGTTTGAAAGGTACTTGAGTTTCTTTCTTACACCTAGCACAAGTTACAGTGTGAAGTTCTATGTTTCCCCTCTCTGATGATCTTCTGTTTGATGATCTTCTGTCTGAAGGTCTTCTGTTTCTATCTTCATATCTGTTGGATGACCTGTTAGAGGATCGGTAATTTGCTTTATTTTTAGAGTGACTAGGAGGTCGTCTTTTTGTTTGATCCTTCCCACTATCTCTAGAATGTTTGTTTGATTTACCTCCAGATCTATATCTGGGTTTTTCTCTCGATTTATAGTTTGTAAATGTTTTAGATTTTTTACTATCAGACATACTATTTGTTGGTTTGAATTTTTGAGAGCTTCTTACCGCTCTATTATTGGTCATGAATATACACCTTTTATTACAGTATTTAGTAGAACTGCAAATTAGAAAGACCTATTCCAAAACTGAAAAAAGAATTCCTATTAACCTTCATATGTTATTTTGGATTGTTATCCTACACTGTACTAAGTTCAACCTTTTT
>JAGLRO010000185.1 GCA_023136245.1 Candidatus Heimdallarchaeota archaeon | reverse complement strand
ATAGAAACTGGAAAAAATATAATTGATATTTCATTCTTTGAAGAAGATCCCTTTAGCCTAGATGAACTTGCAAAGGAGAAAGGAGTTACTGCAGTGATTGATTGTGGAATAGCTCCTGGTTTAAGTAGCATCATTCTAGGATATGTGGATTCAATTCTCGATGAAACCTTTTCATTTTTGTGTTTTGTGGGAGGTTTACCTGTTGAGAGAGAGTGGCCTTTTGAATATAAAGCTCCCTTTTCACCTATTGATGTCTTAGAAGAATATACTAGATTAGCAAGATATATTGTAGATAGTGAAATAGTGATCAAACCAGCATTATCAGAACCTGAATTGATTGACTTTCCTGAAGTAGGAACACTTGAAGCTTTCAATACAGACGGTCTTAGAAGCTTGTTGAGAACGATGAACATTCCATTTATGAAGGAAAAGACATTGCGTTATCCAGGTCACATCGAAATAATGAAGATTTTCCGAGAAACTGGATTCTTCGATAAAGAAGTAATGGATATCAATGGAAAAGAAATTATCCCTCTTGAAATAACTTCTAAGTTGTTGTTTGATAAATGGAAGCTGAATGAAGGGGATGAAGACTTAACCGTTTTGAGGATTATAATTGAAGGAATGAAAGATGGGAAGAAGGTTAGATACTCCTATGATATGGTAGACCATTATGATAGAGAGAAAAGTATAACCTCAATGGCAAGAACCACAGGTTATACTTGTACTGCTGTAGCTAAACAAATTGCTCAAGGAAAATTCACAAGGAAAGGTATATGTCCTCCCGAGTATATTGGTCAAAATGAAAATGTTTACGATGCTATAATTGAGGAATTGTTTAAGAGAAATGTTATTTTGAAAGAATCTTTTGAAGAGTTAGATTAAACCACAATTAATAACAATAACTTTTGTACATTATTCTTAGTGGTATAAAATTTGGCTTCTGGTCAATCCAAATGCTCAATGATTCTTCAAGACTACTTACCTGGTTCTTGCATGGTTCAAGTTGCTAAGGATGTTAAAAGAAGAGCATGTGAAAGTACTTTGAGAGAAGGAGATAAAGGATTTGAGAGAATCATCAAATCAGTCCATCTCTCTAGACCTGAAGACTATTTATCAATATACCAAAGTGGGTGTAATCACAATTGTCAAAAGTGCCATTCTCATGATTTTAGTAAAGTATTGAGTGGTAAATGGATGAGCACTGATCAGATTGCAAAATCAGCAGCTGATTATAGAGAACACGTGACAGTTTTCGAACCCAGAAAAGCAGCTACAAGTTGGCATGCACATCGCCTATGCAGACACTGTGGTTCATGTGTTCTATATGGAGAAAAATCAGAGAACTGCCCAAAAAAACTAAAACCAGATCAAGTTGTTCTAAGTCCTCAAGGTTTTGGTCCTGCAAGGAACATTATAGCTTTTACTGGTGGAGACATTATGTGTAAACCTGAATTCTATATAGAAGTCACAAAGAAAATAAAGAAAGAAAACGATGATTTGTGGATTCTTCTAGAAACAAATGGTTATGGTTTAACTCCAAAGAATTTAGAAGAATATGCAAGTGGAGGGATAGATGCGTTTTGGTTAGATATCAAAGCTTATTCAAAAGACGTCTACAAAAAGCTATGTGGAACAACTAATGAACAGATTTTAGAGAGTGTTCAGAGAATAGTAGATCATGGTTTTACTTTAGAAATTCTGACATTATATATCCCATTTTTTGTGGAAACAGATGAACATGAGAAAATAGCAAATTTGATTGCAGAAGTTGATCCAAATATTCCGACTACTTTGTTGGCATTCTTTCCTTGTTATAAGCTGACAGAACCTATTTACAGAGCACCAAGAAAAGAAGAGATGGTTGAAAGTTACAAAACAATGAAGAACATTGGACTAAAAAATCTACGAATAGGTAATCTAGGAACTTTCATGAAAGACAGCAACGATATGAAGTATCTAGAAGAAGAATTAGGACCAGATTTTTACTAATTTATTTGAAAACCACGCAAAAACTAATAACTGCTTAAGATTGTTTCAGTCAAAGTGATGTATTTGCATAGTGAGAAGTACTACCGCCCAAACTGGAGAAGCTTCATAAAAAAATGGTGGAAAGATATTGCTTCTCTTATCATATACGTAACTGCAATGATTCTAATTCTGACGAGAGTACTTATTTTCTATTATGGAATAATCATAATAGTCTCAACATTAACTGTCCAGTTTACTATTTTTCTAAGAAGAAGAAAAATGATTAGATCTCAACATAGTTACCTGTGAAATTAGAAGATTCGAAATAATCTTTATCTAAGAAAAAAGATTTAAGCTCGTTTTTTCGATTTAGTATGAGCAATATGCCCAAAAAACTTACTGCAATTTTAATTGGTGCAGGTGATAGAGGAGCAAATACTTATGGAGATTATGCTCTTAGACATCCTGAAGAGATTAAATTCCTAGCTGTAGCAGAACCACTTGATTTAAGGAGAGAACTTTTTGCAGAAAAACATCGGATACAAAAAAAGTATGTTTTCACAAGCTGGGAATCCTTGTTGAAATCTGATAAGCTTGCAGATATAGCTGTAATTGCAACCCAAGATCAAATGCATGCAGAACCAGCTATACAAGCTATGGAGAAAGGATATGATGTTCTGCTTGAAAAACCGATGGCTACTACAATAGAAGAATGTAAGAAGCTTGTTGAAGTTTCTGAACGAACAGGCAAATTACTTCAAATTTGTCATGTGCTAAGGTATACCGAATTCTTTTCTTTAATACATTCAATAATTCAATCTGGAAAAATTGGTGATGTAGTTAATATATCCCTTCGTGAAAATGTTTCCTCATTTCATTATGCTCATTCTTATATTCGAGGTAATTGGCATAATCGAGAAGAAGCTAGTCCAATGATTCTAGCAAAATCATGTCATGATATGGATATGCTTTTCTGGTTAATTGGTAGTCCATCAAAAAGCATTAGTTCTTTTGGATCTCAATCTCATTTCGGAAGTTTAAATCAACCTGAAGGAGCTCCAGACAGATGTACAGATGGATGCTCAGTTTCTGAAAGTTGTTTATATTTTGCTCCTCGTATTTATATCGATATTGAACCTTTACTTCAAGTTGGTAGCAAAGGAGGAAAGTTCTTTGATAAACTTATATCAAAAGCAGTTCTCAATAATCCCAAACTTAAGAAAATTTATCCTTTCAGTTCAATTAATAAATTCAAGGAATGGCCTGTTAGTGTTATTTCAAAGGATCTATCTATAGAAGGGCGAATAAAAGCTCTAAAAGAAACAAATTATGGAAAGTGTGTTTATGCAATTGATGATCATAATGTTGTAGATCATCAAGTTGTTAATATTGAATTCGATAATGAAGTAACAGCAACTTTTACAATGCATGGTTTTTCTTATGAAGAAGGGAGAACAATACGAATAGATGGTACAAGAGGAACAATTATTGGTGATTTTCTATTTTCTGGTGACACTATACGTTTGATGGATGCATATACTGGAAAAGAAGAGATTATTAGAAAAACTGGAATAATAAGTGGACATAGTGGAGGGGATGATAGATTGATGAATGCTTTCCTTCAAACTGTTAAGATGAGAAGTCAACAAGAAATACTTACTGATGCAAGATCCGCACTAGAATCACATTTGATGGCTTTTGCTGCAGATAAAGCAAGATTAGAAAATACTGTTGTTGATATGGAGAAGATTAGAAATTAAAGATAAAAATATAGGGAAAATAATATATTATTGGATAATAATAACATTGATGATACAAAATATTATTATCACACATGAAAGTGGTATACCATTATTTGCTCGTTCTATTATTTCTAAGCAGTTCTTGCTTTTTTCTTGTTTTTTCTATAGTAGGGTGACCTAATAATCAGGAAAAGCTTTGCTAGTGGGCTAACATAACTAATCAGTTTTTTTCTGATTTTTATTCTTTGTTCAAATTCAACTGCAAAATCTTCTAAAGTATATCTCTGATATTTGAGTAATTCCTGTGAATCTTCTGTATAAAGCCAGTCTGTATGAAACCATTCTTCATCATTTTCGGGAAGAAGAAAGCACTCTTTTGGAATTGGTCCAACACCAAAAGCTGATAATAATCTAGTAATATAATCACCACCAGTCATTCTACATTTCTCTCCCCCTGCTACATGCATGATTGAGTGATTGAGATCAGTTTCAATTGCATTCACACATGCGAGTGCTACATCCCAAGAATGAACAAATTCTAATCTCTGTTCAAATGGAACCTCAAACATTAGAGCAGGTATTTTCATAGGCATATGTATATCGGGAACAGCTGTTAACCTGAGAATAATCCAATCTAAAGTACTAGCTTGCAGAATCTTTTCCATTTCCCATTTCTGGAAAGCGTATAAATCATGAGCGAGAGGTTTAATTTCATCATCTACTGTTCTAGGAGGAGGAAGATGCATTTTTGCACCGTAGATAGCTAGTGAACTAGTAAAAATAATCTTAGGTTTCTTTTCTAATTTTTCTACAGCTTCAACTAAATTCCTCATTCCGCCTGCGTTAACTTCGTTTGCATAATCAGGTTTTTCATCAGCTTTAGGAGGGATTACAGCTGCAAGATGAATAACATAATCTACACCTTCAACTATTTTATCAACATCTTCTTGATTTCTAATATCTCCCCAGATAGTTTCAAAATTACCTTTATCTCTCATAAGTTTGTAGATTTTTTTGTTATGTCTAGATTTCTTATCGAAACACCGGATCTCATATCCTCTAGATAATAATTCGTTTAAAGTGCTCTCCCCTACATTTCCAAAAGAACCTGTTAGAAGAATCTTCATTTTCTTAATTCATTCCTTTGGATTGTGATGCTAATAGACTAATATTTAATTTTTCCCCTTGAGTTTTTAAAGAAAAAGGAAATGAAATTAGGAAAGAACCTAAGCTTTCTCGTGAGTTTTTCCTACATGCTTATTTTTAGGTTTGGGGAACATGATATAAAAAACTACTACCAATAGAATAGATACTACAACTTCTGGTATGATAAGTGCTATATATCCTAAATACCCCATAATTACAAAGAAGTAAGCCAAACCTGCTACAAACAAGAATCCTAGTATATATTTCAAAACTCTATGACTATTATTGATTTCTTCTAGAACAAATTTATATCTCATTTTGCCAAATAGTAAAACTTTGAAAAATATACCTGCTATGCCGATAATAGGGATAACTGGAAGGAAAATCAGACCAAAACGGAATGTTTCCCAGAAATATGATTCCCCTATTGAGAATAAGAACCAACTCACATATCCTAGTGCTATAGTACTAAAGAAATAAGGTAATTTAGCTTTCACTTGATCTCTGACAATTATAGGAAGTGAAGCAGTAATTGTTTCACCACCTGACTCGATATTCGTTAATCCTACGACTAGCATATATGTTGTCATTACTACATAGAAAATTAGGAAGAGAAAATCTTGTGTCAACCCAATATTACCTAATGGTTGATAATCAAAAGGAGCGACTGCTCCAATAATAGGTATCATAATCGGCATAATTAGATACATGATATACTGCATCTCTCGAGTAATTAATGCTAAATCTCTTTTGAAAAAGGCACCAAGAGGTTTAGATTTGTTAATATTCACTTGATCTATTGTAACTTCTGCAAGATCTTCTTTATATTTCTTGAAATCAGTTGAGGTTATGTTTCTAAGGGTACTCAGTGCTTTTCGAAACATCAAAAGAGTTAGTAAACCGAAAATCACTAATCCAGAAATTGATCCAACAATTACTGAAGGAGGAACATTGGAAAATCCTATTACAAAAGATGTAAGAAAATAACTTCCTGAAAAAGGAAATGGAATAAAACTCAAAACTATATTAATTGTATTCACAGTCTCTCGAGTAATTGCTGGAGCTAGAAATAGTTGAGGTATTTTCTCAATTCCCTGTTGGATTACATACATAGCTACCATTGAACAAATAAGATAGAGTAGCATGGTCATAATTCGAATAAAATTAGTTCGTTTACTACTTACTTCATGTTCTTCCATTACTATTGCCATCTTTCTACCTAGAATTACTACAATACTCAAGTAGAAAATAATGCTCACAAAAGAAATCAATATACTGAAGAAAACCATTAAAATACTGTTAACTATAGGAATCTTTGAACTAAGAGTAAAGCCAATACTCGCTATTGTTCCAGCTGGAAGAACTAAAATCATAACAATTAGCTGAAAGTTCATACTTCTTAAAAATGTAAAGAAGCCTATTTTCTCTATATCTTTTTTGCTGAATGGTAAAGTATGTATCCATTGATATGGACCACCACTCATTAAACCCCACATGAAAGTAATTGAGAAAATCAGTAAAATTACGGGCATGATAAGAAAGAAACCACTTGTTGTACAACTACCTATAAAAGTAACCCATTCAGAACTAATTCCTGCGTTAAGAGCAACTGACGCTTGTGAAAATGATCTAAGAGGAAGAAGAAAGAGCATACCTATGTAAAATGCAGATAAGACTTTTAGTACCTGATCTTGCATTCTTGCCATTTTATCTTTTTCAACCCTCTCAAGAAACTTAGCCTGATTACTACCTGCTGCTTGTAGTTGTGAATGGATAATTGCTTCTCTATACACATTTTTTGAAATTTTATAGAGCTCAGTGTTGTTCATTTTCTCTCCCTCATTTTTTGTTATTTTTCATAATATTTCTGAGATTCTTAATTATTTTTTGTACCGATTCATCTTGATGGGTTAATTTCAAGAAAATATCCTCTAAGTCTGCTCCAATTTTATTTGCCATTTTCGATAATTCTACAACAGTACCAGTAGCGACAAGTTTTCCTCTATCGATGATAGATATTCGATCACAAATTTCTTCTGCAACTTCAAGTATATGTGTTGAGAAAATGACAGATCCACCCCTTTCAGTATGAAGTTCAATTATCTCTTTAACAACTTTAGCAGACTTTGCATCCAATCCTGTGAGAGGTTCATCTAATATCAATAGATCAGGTTCGTGTATTAATGAAGCAATAACTTGCATTTTTTGTTTATTTCCTCTAGATAATGTGGCTACAAGCTTTTCATAATATTCTAAAGCTTCAAGACTCTCAAGATAATATCGTAGTTTCTCTGTTGTTTCATGAGGATCTAAATTCCTCAATGATGTTATGAAATCAAAAAGCATTCTTGGCGTCATAGATTTGTAAATGAGTGGTTCCTCTGAAACATATCCTATATTCTGTTTGATTAAAATTTCATCCTTTTCAGGATTGAGTCCGAAAACTTCAATCTCTCCTTGATCAGGTTCTAATAGTCCTAGAAGCAATTTTACAGTTGTAGTTTTGCCTGCTCCATTCGGTCCTAATAAGCCAAAAATCTCTCCAGGTTTAACTTCAAATGAGATATCATTGACAGCAACTACAGTACCAAATGATTTTACTAAATTTGTTACTCGAACCATTGGTTCTGATTCTTTTATTTCTTTTTCTCCAGGTGCTCTACTGACATCTGATACAGTAGAATGAGCATTATTGTTCATATCTTATTTTTCCTCCTTAA
>JAGLRO010000184.1 GCA_023136245.1 Candidatus Heimdallarchaeota archaeon | reverse complement strand
CCACACCTACATCTCCTTCCAAAAGTATATGTCTGTTTGCTAATTTTGCAGCTAAACATTTTTTTAGCTCACCTGATCTACCAACAATACTAAATTGTTCTTGTATTTCATTTATCATTTCTTCAATGGTCTTATCCTGCATTACTACTTCTTCCATTGATATCTAGATCCTCTATATTTTTCATTTCTTGAGTAATAATAATAATGACTCTTCATTAATGAGTCTTAAATACTTTTAGATGTTTGGTTTGTACAAAATATCTTTTATTAGAACTATGCGAAAAAAACAACTGATTCTGATTCTCTATATTTGCAAAATATTAGAAGAAACTTAATCAATAGTAATTTATCCTTTTCTCTTTGTAATTAATATAGCAGACTGTATATTTTTGCTGTATCTTGAAGAACCTAATTTTGTATTATTTTTTGATGTATGATCCTCTTTTACTATATTTATTGTACTTTTATCATGAAAAATTCCCTTTAAACTTTTTACAATTTCGTCTCTTATATCTCCTCCTCCTGCTCCTATTTTTATTGCAAATTCTTTTGTTTCGATATTAAAGAAAGCAGATATTACTTCTTTTACAACATCAACAGCTGTGAAGTATTCACCCGTTCCTATAATGATGTTCTCTTCTGCAACAATTGCTAAACCTGTAGTTTTGCCAGGATCTATACCTATTACTGTACTATTGAAAATCTGATTCTTTTGCGATTTCAGATAGATGTTTGAGTATAGATAATATCGATTGAAAGCTTTTGGAATAAACACTTTTTTTCCATTAACTAATCTTTTTTCAGTTTCAGTAGTTATTATTACTTCTGTGTTATCAGGAATTGGTTCATTAGGTAAAATGTGATTAGTTCTAACTTCTGCAATATTGGATAAGATTTCGTTAATTGTAAACAAAAATCTAAAGTTCTTCGTGACAATAGTTACAATAATCACATTTGAACGTTGTATGTTAATTAAAAAGCTTTATCAAATGAGTAAAGAAAAATATTGGAAATCAGTATTTATCTTATCATTGAATATGATTATTATCCCTAGAATTTAATAATATATCAAAAAAGTAAGAAATGGTGTGGTGAATAAGATTAACCAGAATGAAAACCTTTCAGTCTATGTTCAAGAGTATTTTACTAAAATTAACCAACAATTGCAAGAAATATATTCGATAGCAAGTAAAGCAAGGGAGAAAGGTTTGGATCCTAGTTTAGTGGTTGAGATACCCATTGCTAAGGATATTGCAGACAGAGTTGAAGGTTTGATAGGTCCTGAAGGAGTTGGTAAAATAATACGTGATTTTGAAAAAGAAGGTCTGTCAAGAGAACAAGTAGCATTTAAGCTTGTAGAAGTGATTTGTGCTGGTAAATTGATTCCAGGAACAAAGGAATTTCTGGCAGATCAAGCAATTAGATCATCACTTGCAGTAATAACAGAAAGCATTACTGCAGCTCCTCTTGAAGGAATTGCTAAAGTTAAGATAAAAAAGAACGATGATGGTTCTGAATATCTTGCAGTTTATTATGCAGGTCCCATTCGTTCTGCTGGTGGAACAGCTGCTGGGATGAGTGTTTTATTAGCTGATTTCATTAGAGAGAAATTAGGTTTAAGTAAGTATCAACCAAATCAAAGAGAAATTGAGAGATATATTGAGGAGCTTGAACTTTACAACAGGGTGAGTCATTTACAAATTCCAACTACAAAGGAAGAACAAAGATTCGCAGCGAGTAATCTTACAATCGAAATCACTGGAGAACCTACTGACAAAGTGGAAGTCTCTGGTAACCGAGATTTAAGGAGAATTGAAACAAATAGATTGAGAGGAGGTGCATGTCTAGTTTTTAATGATGGTCTTGTTGG
>JAGLRO010000183.1 GCA_023136245.1 Candidatus Heimdallarchaeota archaeon | reverse complement strand
GGTGTTGTTGGTAATAGTACTCATGTATATGTTGCGGACTATTATGGAGTAGAATTCTTAGATATTAGTAATGTACCACAGATTACAGAAATTGTGGAACGACGACAAGGTGTATCTAGTGCACACGATATTGATTTTGAAGGTAATTTTATTTACATAGCTGGTGGTTCACATATGACAGAATTGACAGTTTTTGAAGTTGACTCCAGTCAAAAATCAGGTTCTCTGGGACTTTATATTGGACTTCCTATTGCTGTTGTTGTAATCTTAATTTCATCCTGGATGATTGTTAGATTAAGAAAGAAGAAAGCTTAATTTCTTTTCTTTTTTCTTTTGTGTACAAAATAGGATATAGGAATGACATTTTGCACATAAATCACCATGTAAAACCTTAACTTCTTTGCCTGTCTCATAATCCACTTAGAACTTTTTATACTCGACATCTTCTCTTGTTTTGAGATACTCCTCAGGATCTTCCCATACAGGTATTTTTGCTTTATTTACATGCTCACTCATGAAAATAACTGCTGCTGTATCCAAATCCAATTCTCCTCCTTTTTTCCTTTTGTGTCTAAGTTCAGCAAATTTCTCAATGAATTCAGGAGGATTTTCATATTCGATTTTGTATGCTTTTGATATTGCATCAGGATTGAGTTTATCAATTCTATGAATTAAAGCCCAAGCAGCTTTAACATAATCAGATAGTTTTTCAGGTCTAATTGTCCCCATTAAAATTTGATCTGCTAATGAAAGTTTTAAAGGAATAACACCTGGAGTATCAAAGATTCTTAATCTTGTAGTAATCCGTAAAACTTGCAGTGCTCTAGTAAAGCCAGGAACTGGAGCTACTGGAGCGCTTGATCTTCCCTTTAGAATATTAATTAAAGAGCTTTTTCCAGTGTTAGGTAATCCTATGAAACAAGCAGTTATGTAGAAGAAATCCTTTCCTGCAGCTCTAATTATTGAATTTCTGAGGATAGATGTACTTAATCTCTCCCTTGCTGATGTTGGTATAACATGGATTCTTTCTTTTTTTAGGATTAACTTCCATTCTTCGACAATTGGTTCTGGTACAAGGTCAACTTTATTCATAGCTACAATTAGTTTCTTGGATCTATCTCTAAGTACCATCTTTTCATAATACTTAGCTCTAGATAAACTTGGAAAGCGAGCATCGATTACTTCAACAACAACATCACTTCCCTTGATCATCTTGCGTACCATAGAATCGAAGTCTTTTTTCTTTGACATCCTTTTCACCGTTGTTTGGACAGAGATAATATTAATGTTCTTAATTAGTCGATAGTTTTGGGTTTACCAACATCGGGATGACCTGGTTCAAAAGGTCTTTTGGGTGGTTTTGTTGGATCTGGATGAATTGGTGGTGGAAAACCATGATCTCTAACATGAGATTCAATGATTCTTCGTAACCGTTCAATTTCACTTTCTAGTTTCTTCACTCTTTCTTCTAAGGGCAGGAGTTCTTTTTCCATGCGAGAATTATTTACACGAAAAGATATAAACGATGTGATTGAAGTTCACCAAATGAAATTTCACGATGCACATTGTCACATCCCAAATAAGAGCTTCCTAAAAGACTTTGACATTGACGAATCTATTACAAAATGGACAAAAATGGGTATGGAATTTGTTGTAGGAGTATCTACAAAACTTACTGAGTGTCAGAAAATTGTAGAATTAAGTAAGAAATATTATGAGATAATTCCAAGTTTTGGAATTCATCCGTGGGGATGTAAGAAACCTCTAACTGAGGAGATCAAGACTAAAATTCGAACACTTGTTGAAGATAATCCTATTTCTGTTATAGGTGAGATTGGATTAGATCGTCATTTTATAAAAAAAGTTGAATATTATCCTATCCAAGAGGAATATTTTCGATTCTTTCTAGAATTAAGTGTAGAGTATAAACGTCCTGTGAACATTCATTTGAAAGGAGCAGAAGAAGAAGTTTCTAATATCTTAACAGATTATGATATTCCTTCTCACAATACAAATATACATTGGTTCTCAGGACCAAATCAAATCTTAGATGAATTTATTGAAAGAGATTATTTCTTCAGTATAAATCCATCAATATTGTCTGGTTCACCTCACATTACTGTTCTTCAAAAGGCATCCATGAATAGAATTTTAACAGAATCAGATGGAAACGTAAAATATACAATAGATGATGCTAGAATAATAGGTTCTCCAGCAATTATTCCCAAAACTATTGATAAAATTGCAGAAATTAAAAATGAATCAAAAGAAGTAATATCAGTTCAACTTCAGACTAACTTGAGAAGATATTTAAATCTAAATTAAGGGTAAAGTCTAATGAAATCAAGTGCCTTAGAGAATCTTTTAGAAAGAAAAGAGAAATATCGAAATGAAGTTTTATCATTGATAAAGAAACCCGGAAACAAAGTTGCATATCATTTCAATTGTCCTGATGGTATCATTTCAGCTTCAATCATAAGATATGTTTTTTCATCTAAAGATTTAATTTTCATTCCCTTTGATTATGCACTTTTCAAAGATGAAGAAATTTTAAATGAGATCTCTAAAACAGAATGGTTTGCAATTGTTGACTTGGAACCATTCGATTCAGACTCTATCAAGTATTTCTTTGATCATCACATTTCAAACAAAGATAAGGAGATGAAAGCTGAACACGTCCATTTTGTTGCTGCAGCACCTTGTGCTGCAAGTCTAATTGAGAAATCATTTTCTTCTCAGATTCCAGATTATATTCGCGAGTTGGTCAAAATTTCAGAGATTACTGATACTGCTAGTTATAAAATTCCAGCACCTTTGGATCTTCAAGATAACCCTTCAAAACTAACATGGGATGAAAAAATCTGGTTTCTAGAAGATGTTTGCAAAACAACTTTTTCCTTAAACGATCATAATAAACTAATAGAGATTTTGACTTTTGAAGGCTGGGAAGGATTATGGAAAACTAATCTTTTACAAAGAGTGAAAAATCTCCGACAGACTAGAAAAAAATCTGTTGAAATCGCAAAGAAAATTGAGATAGAGGATTTTGTAATTATTATTGACCATCCTCTCCATTATAATCTAACTTTTATGGCACGAGAAGTGATGAAGAGAAAATCTGTTGGCGTAGCTTATTTGACTGTTTATCCAACAGAAGTAAAAGTTAGTTTTCGATTGAATAAATCTTTAACATCAAATCAGATTGAAAAATATCGTGTTGATTTTCTAGCCAAATCTATGTCTGGAGGAGGACATAAAGGTGCATCTGGAGCAGAAGCGGAAGATTTGGATAACGTATTGGTTAGAATCAAAAATTGGGCTCAAAAAATTGGATTAAAGATTTCGATTGCTGATTTTAGAAAAATGAAGTAAAAAGGAAAATCTATCCTTTCACATTTCCAAGTGGTCTTACTCTGACTATAGGATGACCAATTCCAGCTAGTTCTAAAGCCTTTACTACATCATCAATATCTTTGTATGCAAATCCAGCTTCTTCTGCTAAACCTGGCATTGAAGCTCCCTTAACATATATCCCTTTTTCTCTCATCTTCCTTTGTAGAAAATCTCCTCTAATCTGCCGTTTTGCTCTACTTCTACTCATTGTTCTGCCAGCACCGTGAGCAGTTGATCCAAAACTCACATCCATAGATTTCTGAGTTCCAGTAAGAAGGTAAGAACCAGTTTCCATTGATCCACCCATAATTATAGGTTGCCCGAGTTCCTTGTACTCTTGAGGGATTTCAGGGTGATTTGGTGGAAAACCTCGTGTTGCTCCTTTTCTATGAACCATTAGTGTTTTCTTCACTCCATCTATAGTGTGTTCTTCAATTTTGGCTATGTTGTGAGCCACATCATAAATTAGATCAAGCCCTAGCTCATCCTCATCTTTATGGAAAACTTCTGTGAAAACCTTTCTCACATGGTGTGTGATTATTTGACGATTCGCAAAAGCCATGTTAGAAGCACAACTCATTGCAGCAAAATAATCTTCTCCCTCTCTTGATTTGACTGGAACGCTTGCTAATTCTTGATCTAGAATTGGAATTTTATATTTGTTCATCGCAGTTAAACTAGTTCGAAGATAATCTGTAGCTACTTGATGTCCTAATCCTCTTGAACCACAATGAATCATTGCTGTTACTTGATATGGTTTGTTTAAACCAAACTTCTTACCAATCTCTTGATCAAATAAATCTCCTGGTTTGATAACTTGAATCTCCAGATAATGGTTTCCTGAACCCAATGTTCCAAGTTGTCGAAGACCTCTACTTTTTGCTTTGTCACTCAATTTGGTATAATCAGCAAGAGGCATCTTCCCTTGACTCTCTATTCTACGAACATCTTCCTCTCTAGCATATCCATTTTCGAGACACCATTGAGCTCCGTTTTCAAGAGCACTATCAAATTCAGACCGAGAAATATTTGCTAGAAATCTATCATGAGTAAGTTTGACACCAACACCTGCAGGAACTCGTTGAAATAATTTTTCAACTAATTCTTTAATTTTAGGACGAACATCTTTTTCTTCAAGAGTTGTTGTCAACATTCGAACTCCACAGTTAATATCAAAACCTACCCCACCAGGACTGATAACTCCCTCTTCCATATCCATAGCAGCAACACCACCTATAGGAAAACCATACCCCACGTGGGCATCAGGTAATGCGATTGCGTATTTTTGAATTCCTGGAAGAGTTGCAACATTGGTTATCTGATCAATGACTCTACTTTCAATACTCTTCTGGAGTGTAGGACTCATAATTAATCTTGCAGGAACTCTCATACCTTTCTTGAATGAGGTTGGAATCTCCCAAGTCGATTTGTCTATTTGCTTCATAGGTATATTTTCTCTGGACATTATACTCACCTTAAGAGAAATATTAATTCTAATAAATCTCTTGGTTAATCAGAAAATAACAAAAAAGGGATTGTTTTTATTTCGAGCTTTTTCTCTGTTCTATGAAAATAATGTTCAGATACAGCATCCTTACAGAAGAGGTCAAATCAGATTTTGCTTTTGAGGTATTTGCAGATACACTTAATGAATTATTTCGGGGAGCAGGAATTGCTATGATGGAAGCAATGGTTGATATTGAGAATTTTAAAGCTGAAAGATTGTGGGAGTTTGAGCTGCAAGCTGAGAATCTTGAGTTATTGCTCTTTGATTTCTTGGGGGAGTTAGTTTATCTAAAAGATGTTGAAGTTGCACTTTTCAATGATTACGACATAAAAATCGAAGAAAATAATGAATGCAAATTAACCTGCAAAGCTCATGGAGCAAAAATCAACTATGAAACAGATGAATTACTTACAGATGTCAAAGCAGTAACAATGTATAAGTTCAAACTAGAAAAAAGAGAAAAAGAATGGTATTGTCACGTTATTGTAGATTTATAGTAACCTAATGTTAAAAGTGAATTTATCACTTAAATCACTAATAAATTTTCATTCAAACAAGGTTTAGGACTATATAAAAAAAACTTTATAAACTAAACTTCTTTTCGTTAAAGCAATTCTACAAATAAGAGGAATAAAAATGGGCGATATAAGAGTAAAAGATAAATATACAGTAAAAGGAGACGTATCTTATAGCAAAACGCATGAATGGACAAAAGAAGATGGCGGTGTTTGGCTCTATGGTGTTACTAACTACGCCAGTGTTGAGCTTGGTGAGCTTGCTTATGTAGAACTTCCTGCTGTTGGAGATACTTTTTCTGAAGGCGATTCTATGGGTATTATCGAAGCTTTAAAAGCCGTTTCTGATTTCTATGCTCCCTTTGATTGTGAGATCGTTGAAGCTAACGTTGATCTTGAAGATGATGCAGCCCCTATTACTGAAGATTGTTATGGTGCAGGTTGGATTGTTAAGGTCAAACCCACAAACGGTACTGATAGTTTAATTGGACCTGAAGACTACGCAAAGCTCGTAGAGAAAGAAGTAGAAGAAGGTTCTCATTAGAACTTTAGAGGTGATTTTTATGGGTGAAAATTATGCTCATCCTTATTTAGCTAATTCTAAAAAAGATATAGAAGAAATGCTCGAATATCTAGGGATTGACGATGTTGAAGATCTATTCTCCGACATTCCTGACGAGATTCGATTTAAGGGTAAACTAGAAAATATTCCATATTATAAAAGCGAATATGAATTAGCAGAGGCAATTAAAAAGAAATTGAGTAAAAATATTTCAACAAGAGAAGTCCGATCTTTTCTTGGTGGTGGTTTACTTGATATCTACGTGCCTGCTGCTCAAGATGAATTAATAAGAAGAACAGAATTTTACAGCGCATATACTCCTTACCAACCTGAAGTTAGTCAAGGAACTACTCAATCATTATTTGAGTATCAAAGTATGATTTGTGAATTAGTTGGTATGAATGTTGCTAATTGTTCTCTATATGATTGGGCTACATCTGTTGGTGAAGCAGCTCTGATGTCATCAAGAATCACAAAAAGAATTAAATTCTTGTATACTAAAGCTATAGGTCCAAATCGTGAAGCTGTTTTGAAGAATTATGTTACTGGTGCTAAGATGGAACTCACTGAAGTTCCTTATGATGAAACAACAGGTAAGATGGACATTGCTAAAGCAAAGGAACTTATGGATGATACCGTAGCTGGAATTTATATTGAAAATCCAAACTTCTTTGGTGTTATTGAAGATGAACTAGAAGGAATAATCAATGATGCTCATGAAAAGGGCGTAAAAGTTGTAATTGGAGCAGATATGAATTCTCTTGCACTACTTAAACCTCCTGGTGAATATGGTGCAGATATTGTAATTGGTGAAGGGCAACCCATTGGTGGTGGTCCATTAAACTTTGGAGGACCTCTACTTGGTATTTTAGCAATGAAATTTAATAAGAGGGAAACCAGACAAATGCCAGGTCGATTAGTTGGTCTTACAATTACTTCTAGAGAAGGAGAAAGAGCTTTTGCTAATACACTTCAAACAAGAGAACAACATATCAAAAGAGAAAGAGCTACAAGTAATATTTGTACAAATGAAGCTTTGGTTGCTCTGAGTGCTGCTATTCATCTGTCTCTTCTTGGACCAGAAGGATACAAAGATACAGCTGAAACCATGTATCTTAGTGCTCATCATCTTACAGATGAGTTGGAGAAGGTTGGTGTAAAGAGAGTATTTAGTACAGAATTCTTTAATACATTTACACTTGATCTCAAAATTCCAAAAGAGAAGAAGAAAGAATTTACTGACTTCATGTTAGAAAGAAAGATCTTTGCAGGAATACCAACTTCATTTGATGGTGAAGCATTTGATTACATAGTAACAACTTCATATCTCTTATGCGAACAGGATCTTAATGATTATGTTAAGGCATTAGAAGAATGGAGGAGAAAATAATGTACAGACAAGCAAAATACGATGAACCTTTAATCTTTGAGTTAGGAAAGAAAGGAAGGAAAGGACACATCCCACCAAGATGCGATTTCCCAAGAGACAAAATCAAAATCCCCGAACATATGTTAAGAACCTCTCCTCCTGATTTACCAGAACTACATGAAGGCGAAGTAATGCGTCACTTTATACATTTGTCACAAATGAATTACTGTGTAGATGTTGGA
>JAGLRO010000182.1 GCA_023136245.1 Candidatus Heimdallarchaeota archaeon | reverse complement strand
GAATCATCAACGCCTTTCGATGTATTCCTGCGTTTAAAAAAACAATTTCCACAAGCTGAATTTATTAATGGTGGAACAATAATAATGCAAAATAGATCGGTAAAAACAGAGGAAGAAATCCAGCGAATGGTGATTGCTGCAAATTATACTAAAGATGGAATTCTTAATGCTCTGAATCAAATTGAAGAAGGGATGACTGAAATAGAATCTTTAAAAATTGTTCAAAAAGAAATGACTACTCTCTCAAATGAACTGGGATGGGCTTTAGTTCAATTTGGTGAAAATAGTGCAATACCTCATGGTCATCCTTCAAAGAAGAAATTAAGGCAAGATGATGTTATCTTGATAGATGCTGGAACAACATGTGAACACTATTTCTCTGATATTACTGTAACTACTTCTTATGGCAAAACTACAAAAGAATTTCTTGAAATTTATGAAGTCGTTGAAAAAGCAAATGAAATTGCTCTAGAAGTTTCTAGAGAAGGAACAGCTGCAGAAGATGTTGATTTTGCTGCAAGAAAAAGCATTAGTAAAGCAGGCTATGGTAAATACTTTACTCATAGATTAGGTCATGGGTTAGGGTTAGAAGTTCATGAAGAACCCTATATTGTTAAAGGTAATTCTGAACCTCTAAGAACTGGTAATGTACATACTGATGAGCCTGGAATCTATTTGCCGAATAAATTTGGGATTAGAATTGAAGATGATGTTCTTGTTGGTAAGAAAAGTAAAAGACTTGTTGAATTTGACAGACATCTTTGGAAATAAAAATGAAATATATTAACTTCAATCATGTAGCAGAAGGATATGACACAACTAGATTCGTACCTCAGACTATTGTTGAAAATTTCGGAAATCTAATATTTTCGCATTTAGAAACTGAATTTGATGAACCTCCATATCGAATACTTTCTCTGGGAATTGGTTCAGGGAGAGTCGAATCTTTCTTATCATCTGAAAAAAATCATTTGTTTGGGATAGACATTTCAGAACTAATGTTAAGAGAATATAAGAAAAAAACCTCCGAACATCAAGGTTTTCTATCATTAGCTGATGGATGTTCTCTACCATTACGTCCTTTCTTTCATATTGTTACTGCAATTCATATTGTTCACCTAATCTCTAGAACCCAGAAGCTTGTAGAAGAGCTTGAAAAAATTGCAAAAACAATTGTGATCGGAGATATTTATACTGATACGTACAGTCATCCATTGTATCAAGAATATTCAACAGAAATTGCGAAATCTGAATGGAAAAGAGAATCCTCTGGAATATCAATAGAAGAGTTCACAAATATCTTTAAAGAGAAAGGATATGGAATAATGCAAAAGGAAATGTCAGCTCCTGCTGAAATATCTAATCATGCAATTTATGATAGTCTTAGAAGCAGATCTTTCTCCAGCCTGTGGAGTATTCCTGATGACTACCACGAAAGAGCATTAAAACATCTGGAAAAATATATAGAATCAACAGGAATGAAATTAGAGAGTAATTTTTCTACAACTTCATTTCTTAGTCTTTATTTCATAGATTCAAGAAAATGAATTGTTTTCCTTCGGAATATAACCTCTAATCAGTTAGATTCCTTTTTCTTATTGTTTCTTCGCTTTTCTCTAAAATCAGCTAGTGTAATCATTCTTATGATTTTACTAATTATAACAATTAGAATGACTATTACAGCGATTGCAATTCCGAGAGCTACTACTAATGGACCAAAAATTAACCCGAGTAATGTCCAACTGATTATTTTGAGAAATTTTTTCATATCTAATAAATAACTCAAAACTTTTTATATCTTTCCAAATTAAGAAAAAGAACTCTATTATGCGGAAGTAACCTCATCTGGAATTTCTAAATCCACTGTTTCTATTGTGAGATACTGTATTTTCAGGTGAGTATCTCTCGAACCACAATGAGGACATTTGAAATTGAAAGCAAACTCCTGATCTCCCTCTTTATCTGGTTCTCCAGTATATTCACACTCTAAGCAATTTATTTTAGCAGGTAAAATTTCCAACTCTAGTGTTGAACCTTTGAATTTCTCTAATTCACTAGTTATTATTCCATAAGCGTCCTTCAATAAATCAGGAATAACCATTTCATATGGTCCAGCGGTAACATTAATTTTCTTTACTTTATTAGCATTGTTCTGCTGAACGATATCTTTTACTTGTTCAACGATAGCTGAAGCAAGACTATATTCATGCATATTCTTCTCCCTTCGGTACTTTTATTCCAAGAGCTGCTATTAATTCTTCAACTCCTGTTCCTGTTTTAGCACTTGTGCGAATAATTTTCATGCTCGATTTTATTTTTGATGCATCTTCTACTAAAATATCAGAATCGAATCCTAAACCGTCTAAATCACACTTATTTATGATAGCAATTTCTGCATTTTTGAAAATAATAGGGTGCTTTTTTATTACATATTCACCTTCAGTTATACTAACAACTACTACATTCAATTGAGCTCCAATATCCCAAGCAGCTGGACATATTAAATTCCCTACATTCTCAGCAAAGAAAATATCATAATTATCTAAATTGATTTTGTTTAGTTCTTTATGAATTAGATTCGCATTTAAATGACAACCTCCTCCTGTATTTATTTGAACAGTTTTAACCCCATGTTGTGCTATCCTATCTGAGTCTATTGTAGTTGCTATATCTCCATTAATTACAAAGATTCTGTGGTATTTTGATAATCTTTGAGCAAGATTTTCAAGTAAAAGAGTTTTTCCAGCTCCAACTGATCCCATTATATTAAAGAACAATTTCTTTTTCTCTTTCATCAGAAAACGAATTTCATCTGCTAATTCGTCATTAACCGTATATGCTTGCTTCTTAACGGTAATTTTCTTCTCTGGAGACATTATTTCCAAGCAAAAAACCCCAGATTATGATTATAAGTTATTCGTTTAACAAGCTTTTTTTATACTAGGACTTCAATAAAATTTATTACCTTCAAATTATTAATATGTTTAGTAACCGTTCCGAGGTATTTAAATGAATATATCAAAATTAAAGAATAAGAGAGCAATTTCACCCGTAATAGCTACAGTACTTTTAATTAGCTTGGTAGTAGCTGCAAGCGCTTTAGTGTATTTTATTGTTGTTCCAATGTTAAGAGGACAATCAACAGTAAATATTATTACAACTCAATGGTTTGATGGAGATGGAGATGATGTTGTGGATGTAGCTTATCTGACTATACAAAATACAGGTTCTGCAAGTGCAACGATTAATAATCTAAATGTTACAATTGAAACAGAACTTGTTGAAGCGACAGATATCAATGGTTCTGTTATAGAAGGATATGTATTTCCTCTAACGATAGAAGCTACAGAAAGATTAGATTTAGTGATTAGCTTCGATCCTACAACAAATGTAGAAATAGGAGAAAATGAATTCCGAATAAAGATTACATATGACAATGAAATAATCAGTTTTACTCCAGAAAATATGAAGCATATTGATATAATTGAAGCTTTGGATTTTACAGTTTTAAATCCAGTAAATAGTAGCTGGGCAAGTGGAGTAATTGATCCCCAGGCGATAGCAACAGGAGGATTTAAGAGATCTGCTATTACCTATGATTTCAAATTCCCCAATGGAACGGTTGCTTTAGATGATCAAAATATAATCAATAACATAAATTCAGAAGATTATGTTGATGCAACTGGGTATGAAATTGAATTTTCAGTAAGTGATCAATTAGGTCAGAGTGAAACTGTTACACAAACCTTCGGAATTGATAATGAGGAAATTGGTATTGCTTTTTCGCTCAATTCATCTTCAATAAACCAAGGAGAATTCCTTTTAGCTGATTGGTCATTCACAGTTGCTGGTGCACCATTAATTAATCAAACTCTGGTTTTAGGAGGAGCTATTTATCCTTACCAGCAAGTCTTTACATCTAGCGTTGATACAGTTACTGAATATACACTGACAGGAGCTCAAACAGCAACAATGGCAGGAGATGATCTTGTTTTTACACTTTACATAAAAGATGGTGCTGGTAATCTTAACAGTGCAGGAGAAGCTTTCTCGCTGGTTGATAATATAATTCCAACAACCTACTTTATCTCTCCTGTAAATGAATCAGCTCTTTCCGCAACCTTTGATATAGAAGTGTATGCTTCTGATGCTTCTGGAATAGATACAAGCAGATTTGACTTATACTTCTATAGTCTAGATGACGATTATTGGTACTTATATCAACAAAGTGTAGAGCAAGATGCAGTCTATATTGTAAATGAAGAGAAATGGTCTCTAGAATTTAACTCTTTCATATTGCCTGACCACAATTATACAATCGTTGCTCAAGTTTATGACATATCAGGAAATGGTGCAACTTCCGTACTAGAACTTGTAACAATAGACAATGAAATTCTAGACATTTATGGAGCAGTAGCAACTAATGGAAGAGGAGGATTCTTTAGAAGAAGAGGTGTGCTCGCATTCTACATCGAGAGTTTAGTACCTGTAGATATAACTATAACAAACATAACATTAAATTGGGCTGCAAGCGGTCAGATCAACGAAGTATATGATATTTATGACGATACTGGTGCTATATACTGGTTATCAAGTGGTGGTGGGCCTTATATTGAAGATACAATTTATGATATCGCAGCAGCACAAGGTGGAATAGTTCTTACTGGTGCTCTAGATCATCATATTACAATTAGATTTGATTATGGAGATAGACCAGAAGGTAAAGTCTTTACATTTGGATTCTATATAGAAGAATACGGAACATGGGAAACAATAATTATAGATAATGTATAATACACTATCCTCTTTTTTTTCTTTTTGTTTTTCTGATTTTCTTTTTTTTGATCACTTTTTGTAGGATATGAGACTGACGAAAAGCTAATAATTCAACTCATCTATCTTAATATATGAAGGTCACCTATGATCGATATCCAGAATTACAACAATTTCTTAAGACCTTCGTCGAATATATGGCAACCTCTCTTTCTGCACGCTCAGTAATTCTTTATGGTGGATTAACACTAGATGATTTCTCCAAAAGATATAGTGATATCGATATTGTAGTAGTTCTAGAAAGAGGTTTGTGGGAAAATGATTTTAACCTTATAGATGAAATTGTGTCAAGATTAGAGAAACTAAACAAGGAATTAGCTAATCTTCTTTTTATTCATTTTATTCCTTATCCGCTAATTGAAAATCCTAGAGTTGCATATAGTGATATTGAAGGAATGATTGTAAGAAATTTAGAACAAGAGCTGATTAATCAATATCCCTTTTCTTCAATAGATGATTTCATGATTAGAAATAAGAGTGAATTACTTTTTGGAGACGACATTCGAGACAAATTCCCTCATCCGCCTATGGAATGTTTTTGGATAAAATTCCTGGAGGATATACCCTACTTTGAAAAAGCTGCAAAACAATACCCTTTCCAACCAGCTACTTCACCTAAATACAATGTAGCAATCAATTGGATTCTATATTTCTCAAGAATGCTTTATTCCTTGAAGAACAATGATGTTATTGGGAAATTGAAAGGAGCATATTGGTTTTCAAATGAGTATTTTGGAAAAATAGGTGATTTTGTTGTAGAAATAGCAAAATGTCGTCAACGAAATATTTCACTTGCAAATGTTATGAATGTTGTAGAAAACAGTAGAGAGTTATTTCTGTTTTCGATCAAAACTGCATTTCAAATCAAAAATATTCACGTTCCTGACTTAAATAACTTACTTAAAATTGAAAGTCAAACAGCTAATTTTACAAGAATCTTTATGGAAATAAGAAATATCGTTGAAAATATCAGAAAGGCGAGTTAATGAACGACAGAAAGCAAGTAATTGCTAGTTTCTTAGAAATGCTTCAGATGGTTGTGCCTGATGTTTATGCTGTATATGAATTCACAAAAAAACTCGCTTTATTTGATAAATGGTTGAAAAATAAGAAGGGAATAGTCATTCTTCTGAAAGAAGAAGATTATTCTTTGGAAAACTTATTGATGATTGATTTAGTCTATGATAAAATACAAGATAAATATGGTTGGGAAATAGGAACAACTTTCGCATCATCTTTTTCAAGAGGATACATTCGTTCATCTACAAATCTGTGGCATATAAATATACAAAATCCTCATTGTTTATTGCCTGAAGATATGATTAATCTAAAGAAAACTGGAAAATTATTGTATGGGGAGGATTATTTATCTCGAATTGTTTTTCCCCATCAAGAAGAAGAAATACTCAGAATAAATGTTGGATTCGGTAGGAAAGAAGCTGAGGAAATTGCAGGAAAATACCAAAAATATCAACCACTGATTAATGTTGATTGTTGTTTTGCAAGACACGATTTTACGATTTCTCACTCGATTGAAAAACTACTAGAAGAGAGTTTCATTCAATTCAAGGATCATATCCAAGTTGAAAAACATATACATCTCTATGGTAGGTATTGGGGTTCAGGAAAAACCCAAATTATGTACTCTCTTATTGAAAAGTGCAAAGAACTAAAAATCCCATTCATATACAGAACAGAGTTTTGGAAGGATGAAAACGGAAAATATATGGATATCAAAGAAAATCCGGAAAATAATGCAAAATGTGTTGGTGAATGGGTAGCAGAAATAGCACCATCAGCTCATTTTGTCTTATTTCTAGATGAAATTGATATAGATATTGACATAATGAAAGAAAAATTGCAAGAAAGATTCTCAGATTACGATGTTCAGTTTCTAATAGTTTCAGCAGCAAAGGAAATTAGTGACTTTGTCGATGTAAATTTTGATATCTATGATATAGTCAAAGAGTACCCATTTAGCGATTCACAATACAAAGAGCTTGTAGTAAAACTAATAGAAGATTCAGGTTTGGACAGGATTGTTTTTCCAGATGAAGTTGTAGATATTATTGTAAGAAAAACTAAGCTTTGGAATCTTTCATCAACAAGAAAAACTCCAACAGCAGTTGTACTAACAGCAACTCTTGCTTTGCTAGAATCACTTAAGATTACTGAAGAAGCACAAGTACCTCTTGTTGTTCTTCCTGAGACAGCAAAAAAATGGGCTATATTAGGTACTTCACCTTGGTATCAAAAATATGGTGATTTACATGATGTTCATGCAGAGTATCTTATTTTTGATGGAACAAGATATGTGGAAGTAGATGAACATTATAATCACCCTCTACCTTGATCTGTTTGAGAATCATTACAAATTCTATGTGAAATAGAATTTTGATATCACCACGTTTGTCTGAGAAAATTGTATGAACTCACTTAATTCTTCTCTAAGTTCGTTAACATTTTTTTCATGAAATGTAGAAAGATAAATCATTCCTACAGCAAAAGAAACTCCAGAGATTAGGATTATCACTATTATTATTGCTGCGAAGGCTCCTAAGTACATGTAGATACTGGTTTCTAAACCTGGTTCGTATGCACCTGTTATCAGTTGAATAATGTCAATGAAGAAGCTAACTCCTGCAAATATAGCTGTTATGCTGAAGAACCTACTTATTATACTCCTGCGAAACTTATCAGATAATTCAAAAGAGTTATTTTCTGGTTTAATGTATTTAATTCGAGAATCTTTGATTAACCAAAGTACAGGAGTTACCCCGGAAATAAGAATAGGGGAAATCAAGAGTAGAAGTGAACCTGAAAGAAATCCAACATAGGTATTATTTATACTAAATTTGACAATAGAAGCTAAAAGAAAACCAATACCCAAAGAAGATGTTATCATATCAAACAAGCGAGATTTAACAAACATGCTAATTTTACTAACATCAAGGTTATGAGTTTCTTCTTCTAGATAATAATTAGCTTCGGGACTGATATCAAAATTGAATAGACTTGCGAAAAAAGCTCTAAAAAAACTATACTTCTTATAATGTTCATCTTTTTTTAATTTACTAAAGATCTTTTTGATTTCATGCATATGTTCGTTCTGGATTTTAAGAGTATTATAAACAAGTTTTCTTGTTACTAATCTTCCTACCCATTTCCACAAAAATATTGCAATTATTGGTGAAACTAAGGATATAGTTACTAGTATTATAGCTAGGATTGAATAATCAGAAGATCTTAGATTAACATCAGGAAAATCTAGAAATCGAATTATTAAATACCACACTATGTAACAACCAAAGAAAATAAAGACTAATAATGCCCAAGTTTTCTTTGATGGCTTAATAACATGAAATTTAGATTTTTGTGCACTAACCTCTCTTAATGGAAGAACATGCTTAGGACTTTCAGACATATGAATCACTAATAATTATTAATAGAACTAATAGATTATTAAACTTGTGAGAACTGCAATCAACCTAGATTTTTAAGAGATTGGTCAATCGAAAATAGAGCAAATCAAAAGATGAAATGCTTAGTTTCTGGACTTTCTCAACAAACTTAATTTCTAGTATATACTTAACTAATTGAAATCTTCAAGTCACTTATGAATGCCTTATAGATATACTAAAATCAATAATCCTTTTTCTTTCACTTAGGATGCAATCTGTCCTTTAGTTCCTTGATAGTATTGGCTTCTTCTTCCCTCTCCAAGTGCCTTAGCATACTCTCTAGTTGCTGCAAGTTGTATGTGTTTAGATGACGATGTGTAGGTTCAAGCTTTTCTAGTTTAAGAAGTTCTTTTACGGGTTCTTTACATCTGAACATCTTTACATGACCAATAAGAAGATAATCTTTCTTGAACTCATAGGATATGCCATGGAAAGTGATGAATAAACCAGGTTGTGCTTTACTTTCATAAAGTTCTACTTCTCCATCCTTTGATTTTTCAACTAGATGGTCTTCTCTACGAATTATAGTGAAATAAAATCTTTCTATACCATAATAATAACCTGTGTAAAGACCCATATACTCATCCCATCCTTTACGCGTTGGTTCTTCTCTATCCACATCATATCTCTTAATGAAGTATGCTGGCCACCAACCACGATCAACATGCAAGAACGTGAGTTTCTTTGGTATTCCTTGTTCATCAAGTTCAAACCTAAGAATTTTCAATCTTTCTGAACTGAACTCATCGTTGTCATGTGGTGTAAGTTCATGGGATCCCATATACAATTTTCCTTCCTTATATTGAACTAATAATTCTGATCCACCAACAGAGGAATAAAATCCTTCCAAATTCTTCAATTTCTCTACGTCAACTTCTACAGCAGAATCTTCTCTTTTGTCTACAATCTCTATTTCTTCTATTTTAATACTCATTTCTTTTAACATTGATTTGAGTGCGATGTTTGAGAGATTTTTTGTAGGGTCACTATATTCGCTGTTAGCTAATGCAATTACACCTATATCACACTCAGGTATAATCACCATATTAGATGTATATCCAAATGCTCCTCCTGGATGGTGAAGTACTTTTATTACATCATTTATGCTGTTAAGGAAGATACATAATCCGTAGTTTGAAAATGTTGATAATATACCAGCGAAGTAATCTTCACTGTAATCTCCTTTAAACATCTCTTCCAAGTATTCTTCTTGTACTATAGTCTTTCCATCTATCGTTCCTTTGTTGAGCAAGAAACGTGCGAATGTTGCTAAGTCTTTAATAGATAAGAATGGCATCCCTGCACCGTAAGCAGAACTATCTCGAATAACTGCTTCATTAGCTCCTAGATATCCTCTAGCTGTATTAGAGTCGCTTAAAGCTACTTCTCTATCATATTCAATGGATGTCATTCCCATTGGATGAGCAAAACTCTCCTTAACATAGTCTGGATATCGCTTCCCACTTGCTCTTTGCAAGCCATAAGTAACAAGATCTATACCAAAGTTTGAATAATACGGTCTCTCTCCTACAGGAAATCTAAGCCAACTGTTTTGTAAACTCTCTATACGTTCTTCGTACGTTGGGTCATTTATTTCTCCTTTCTCGTTAAATCCTATTCCAGGTGGTATTCCTTCTTGAATACCAGCTGTATGAGAGAGTAAATGACGAAAAGTTATCTTTTCACGTGCTCCTTCTTCAAATATGCTTTTTACATTAAACTCAGGATAGTATTTGACTAATGGATTATCGAGTTCGATTAACCCGTCTTGAACTGCTTTCATAGTTATAGCGGAAACTATAGACTTACCTGTAGATTGATATGCAAAACGTGTGTTCTCATCAACCTTATTCGTCTTTGTTTTATCTGTATGACCAAAACCTTCTGACCAGATAACTTTGTTTCCGGAAACCAGAGCCATTGATAAACCAGGTACATTTGTTTCTTTAATGACTCGTGTACACTCTTTTTTCAATTTCTCAATAGTTTTCTGAAAATTTGGTGTTTTGTCTTTCATATTTTTACCTTTCTAACATTAGTAGACGTTGAACTCAATAAGGCACTTATAAACTTAGCCATTTATTTAAATTAAAAAAGCTGTGCATTATCTAATAGATAAATGTAAAAACAAACATAACAAGCTAAATAGACCACAGGAAAGCGAAATGTCTAACACAGTTTTTATAAAAGATATGACACTTGCAGGAAATTGGTGGGACGACTATGAGGGAGAAGAAATGGAGTTTGCATATATCATAACTAGCCTTATGAAAAATTCTCCAAATGCTCCATTGATATGAGTGCTCCTCCATTTGATGAATTAAACTTCAACTTTGTAGAGGGACACAAAAATCCAGAAAGTCCTACGATTACACCTACAAAACAAATTATACAGATCTAATTATGATACTATCCTCATTAACCATCTGTAATTTGATTCTGAGAGTTAGAAGACGTAGCTGATTATTATAGATATTTCCCTTAAGATCAGATATATCAAGAGACGGTAGAGAAAATAATCCAAGATATGTTCGATTCAAGTAAATTAATGTTTGAAAAAAAGAAAGAAAAGAATATTTAAAACATAGTCATAGAAGAAATAGCTATGCGACCAATAGTAATCTTACTAATTGTAATAGTAGTTCTCATAATTCTCCTTAGTATAAATTTTATGAGGTGGAAGAAATCCGCACTTAGAGTGATGGATGATGGAGAAGTAATGGAGACAGCGAAGGGGAAGATTCATTACAAACTAACTGGAGAGGGACCAGTGTTATTTTTTATGCATGGAGGACCAGGAGGAATTGATCAAGCGTTCTTACTTAATGAATTGGTTAAAGCAGGATATTCAATGCTCGCTGTTTCAAGGCCCGGATATCTAAGA
>JAGLRO010000181.1 GCA_023136245.1 Candidatus Heimdallarchaeota archaeon | reverse complement strand
TTATTCCAAAAACAAATATTCCCAACAATAATTTTTTCTTCATTTTTCTCTCCTCAAAAGGTGTACTAGTTTTTCCAAACAATCTCAATTAATAAAGGTATTGGACATTTTCTTCCAAATAACATAACCGAACGGATTTCTAAGTCATAGCTGGAAGAAAGGAGGAAAAGATTTATCTAAAATTGCATGAAAAGTTAAAGAATAGGATTGATTTACTTGAAAAAACTGGAAGGATTATTACTCTTTTTCTTGATCATTTCTATTGCTTCAATAACAATTCCTACTAGATCTAATCAAGAAACTAGTAACTCAAAAACCATAGATTTTGGTTCCTACATCCCTCATGTGTATATTTGAATAGTTAATAACGATAATTTCGATTCTTATAGTTTTTCCGGTTCTGGGGCCAAAGACGAACCATACATGATAGAAGGATACAATATTACTACTACACAATCTTATGAAATAGAAATCGCTAATGTGAACAAATATTTCATTGTAAAGAACTGTTATATACAAGCATCTAATGGGATAAAAATTTATAATGTTTCAACAGTGGGAAAAATAATTGGAAACTACTGTTTTGGAGATCATCTTGGTATATTTGTTGAGGAATGTGATAATCTGGTTTTTGAAATAAATACCTGTGTAGAAAATGAAGATGGGATTTGGTTCAGAAATCTTTTATCACAATCTTTAAGGAAACCGAAATAAACAATGTGAAGAAGAAATGTTGGTTTTAAGCAAATGGAAACAAAAATCGTATCTATAGATTCAGAATCTCCTTCATTGGATGAATTAAACTATGCAATTGAACTTCTAAGAAATGGTGCTATTATTGCTTTCCCAACAGACACTCTTTATGGATTAGGATGTAATGCTTTTAATGACCAAGCTGTTGAAAAGTTGTTTTCTTTAAAGAAAAGACCAAAGTCTAAACCTATCAACCTTTTGGTTTCGAAAATCGATCAATTAGAAGAGATTGTAGTAGAATTTCCTATAATTGCTCAAAAACTTGCTGAAAATTTCTGGCCTGGTGCTTTAACTATAATTCTTAAGAAAAAACCTAAAATTATGGACAAAGTTACCAGTGGTTTTCCCTCAATCGGATTTCGTATGCCAGCTAACAAGATTGCCCTTTCCCTAATATCAGAATTCGATTCTCCTTTAGCTACTTCTAGTGCAAATATATCTGGTCATGATAATCCTACAACCGCAAATCAGGATTTTAATCATTTTCAAGAGAAAATTCCTTTAATATTCGATGGTGGCACTACAGCTCTGCAGAAAGGATCAACTGTCATAGACCTAACCCAGGATGTTCCAAAGGTTATTAGACAAGGAGCTATTTTGCTTTCTGATTTAAGGAAAGTCATACCTGAAATTGACATTAAACTTTAAGTACTGTTCTAATAAAATATTTTTAAGTGACAGATTCAATAGTATAAGTGAATAATATGACTCATGAAATAATTTTCTGGGATGTAGACACTCAAAAGGACTTCATAGACCCTGATGGAAAATTATATGTATACGGAGCTGAGAATATAAAAGAGAATTTAGCTAAGCTCACACAATTTGCAAGAATTCAGGTGATACGAATCCTTGGTTCTGTAGACTATCATACAATGGAAGATTCTGAAATTACAACAGATGAAGCAGACTTTGAAAACACTTTTCCTCCTCATTGTTTGGTTAATGAACCTGGTCAGGAGAAAATTATAGAAACGCGTTCTGACATGGCTTTATGGATAGATCCTAAAAAATATTCAGGAAAAGAAATAGATGAGATTATTGCTTCTAAAGGACCTATTTTTTTCAGAAAGATCAAATTTGATGTTTTCTCAAATCCTAATGTTAATACGATACTAGAAAAAGTAAACCCCAAAAAAATAGTTATTTATGGAGTTGCAGCAGATTTTTGTGTCAGGCTTACAATAGATGAATTTCTGGACATGAACAAATACGAACTTTACTTGGTAATTGATGCTATCGAAGGATTAGATGAACTACACACATCAAAACTTATAGAAGAATGGATATCAAAAGGAGTAAAAACATTAACAACAGAATCAGTACTTCAAGGTGTTATGTTCTCATAAAAAAATATCTTTAGAAAGTTAACTGATACCATCCGTCTTTCAGCATTTCTGTAACTAATGTCCCAACATATTGGACATTAATCCCAATTTCTTCTAGTTTATCTGAAACACCAAAATTATCACTACATGCCTTACATGCAATCACTTCAACTCCGGCAACCAACCATGCATTAACCAATTCTTGAAACTCAGTATCTTCTGCAGCAAGCTTTTCTGTAGGTCCCCATAAAATAATTCTTACCTGATCCATCCAACCTTGCTTAAGTGAATTATAGGCATAAGGAAAACTCAATTCTTCATGAACAACTTTATCCGCTGTGCTTAAAATCATAAATACTCTATTCATAATCATGCAAAAAACGTGATTCTTATAATTGTTGTGGTTTCACAAAAGTGATTTCAAATAATTATTCTGCTGCAAATTCTGGTATTAGTCATCCTTATAGGATTTCACTAACTAACGAAAACTTACATATCAATGCCCTTACAATAAAAATTTAAATAAAACAATAATTATAGGATAGATTATTATGGATGACCTAATTGCAAAAGCGATTGATAAAGCTGCAAAGGGAGGTGCGACATTTTCAGAAGTTAGGGTTTTTGGTTTTAAGTATGAGAACATTTCTACAAGAGATGGACAAATAGAAACTTGTGGTCAATACAATGATAAAGGGTATGGAGTTAGAGTAATAAAAGATAAAGCATGGGGATTTGCATCAACTGCGGTTATTGATGAGAGTACAGTAGATGAAATCACTAAAGCTGCAATTAAAGAAGCCGAAGCTACAAGTCGAGTACAAAAGAAACCAATTGAACTAACAGAAGAACCAATAATCAAAGATAAATACAAAACACCATACACAAAGAATCCTTTTGATATTCCATTGGAAGAAAAAATAGAGATTCTAAAAAAATCAGATCAAATTATAATGGAACAAGGAGATATAATAAAATCTAGAAGTAATAGTATGAATTTTTACAAAATCTATCTTGATTATGGTAATTCGGAAGGAACAAGAATAACTCAAGAAGAGTTATTCACAGGCGCAACGGTATCAGCCATAGCAATTGCTGATGACAATCAATCTAGAAATGAAGGACTATATGAAATGAGAGGATTTGAATTCATAGAGTCTTTTGATTTTGAATCAAAATCAGAGCAAATTGCAAAAGAAGCGATTATTTTAGCTACCAAAGCAAAAGCTCCCAAACCTCAAAAAACTGCATTTATACT
>JAGLRO010000180.1 GCA_023136245.1 Candidatus Heimdallarchaeota archaeon | reverse complement strand
TTAGGACATGAATGCGTGTGTGAAATTGTTGAAACTGGAGAAAATGTTACCAATATTCAGAAAGGACAAAGAGCTGTTGTTCAGAAAGCTACTTGTTGTATATTACATCATCCTGAGAATCTTTGTCACCATTGCAGTCAAGGGAATTTTTGGTTATGTGAAAGAGTAGGACAGTATGTAGCTTTCTCTCCCTATGATGCTGCAGGTGGCTGGAGTACTGGTTTTTGTTATCATGAAGACCAACTGGTTGCATTACCTGATAGTATTACTTCCGATCAAGCAGTTTTAATCGAACCTTTAGCTTGTTCTTTAAGGGCTATTCTTCGACACACACCAAAAGTAAATGACAAAGTTCTGATTATTGGAGCTGGTACTATTGGTTTGTGTACTCTTGCGAGTCTTAAAGCAATTCAACCTGAATGCGATGTTACTGTTCTCGCAAGACACAGTTTTCAAGCAGAATTTGCTGGGCAATTAGGAGCTTCAGATGTAATTGATGAAAAGAATATTCTTTCTTCCGTTGAAGAAAAAACAAACGCAATACTATACAAAGGAATTTTGGGAAACAAAACACTCATAGGTGGTTTCGATGTTATCTATGATTGTGTTGGTACTGCTAAAACAATTCATAATGCATTGAGATGGGCTAGAGGAAGAGGAGTTGTGGTAATATTAGGTATAGATTTAAAACAAGGGAAACTTGATCATAATCCAATATGGAGTCAAGAAGTTGATCTAATTGGATCAATGGTTCATGGTCTAGAAGAATGGAAAGGAAAAAAGATTGACACATTTGAGATTGTAATAGATCTCTTAGAACAAGGCAAGATCCCAAACGAAATAACTAATATCATCACTCATAGATACTCACTCTCAGACTACAAAGAAGCTATTAAAACTGCATTGAATAAGAAAAAGTACAATTCTGTTGAAGTTATCTTTGATTATGAACTCTAAGTTGACTTTGATGTTGATTCCTGTTTTTTTACTGAGTCTTCACCAAAAAGTAGGAACGTATTTACAAGTACAATGACACCTGCAATAATAACAAAAAGTACTGGAATAGAAAAATCAGCAATGAAACCAAAGAGAGGAGCAAAAATAAAGACTAAGATGGATTTAAATTGAGCTTCTACACTGAGAATTGTTGCTCTTTGCTCTTTTTTCATGATACCTCCAATAAAGTCTACCGCTAGAGGTCTTCTTAAATTCTCAAAAATGTAGATGAAAAGAAAGAGAAATATTACTACGACGGGTATATTTACCCAGATAAATACCGAATTTAAAATGAGCACACCCGCAAATAAATAGAATAATATATCCATTGCTCGTTTTGAACTTTTGACTAGTGTTTTTACTCGATATGCATTTCTGGATGCAACAGATGAAAAAATGTAGAAGATTGTATACATACTTCCAAGAATAATGGTAATTAGATTATTTTCAGTTAATCCAAGAGAATCCAAACCTAAGTTAAGAATAATGACACCGATATATATCTTAATGACAGGTTGAATATAGTCTTTGATGCTTTTGTAAACTGCATCATAACTAGCTGAAGAAAAAACACCTTTTACTAAATTCCTATTTTTGAAAGCACTAAATATGTCTTTTAAACCTTGTCTCATCTCTTGCAAGATAGTTTTATCACTAGTAACATGATCATTCATGTAGGACGGATATGTTGTTATCAGAATGAAATCAAGAACATAAGGGACTATCGCTATGATAAAAACCCATTCAATCGCTCCAACTGCGAAGATAAGAAAAATCGATAAAACTCCATTTATTGCAGATCCAATAAGTGACCATGATCTAGTTGTTCCATAAACAAATGATTTGAATTCCTGAAATTCATTCTTGTCCATCCAAGTTAGGATCATGGCTTTATGAGTGCCAGATCTGAAAGCTTCTCCCAAACCAAAGAAACCTGCAGCGAAGAATAGAACAAACACAAATCTAGAAGATAATCTTAAACCTGTAAAATACAATCCAAAAGAAACGATGTAAAATATAAAACAAATGAGTAATTCATTTTTCTTTCCAAATTTATCTGCAATGATACCAGATGGTACTTCGAAAACGTAAGTAAAGACTTCCTGAACTAAAACTAAAGAACCAATTTTAAGTAGAGGGAAATCGGAATCAGAAAAATAAACAAGTAATATGATTAAAAGATAAGGTTCAAAGAACCTTAGATTCTTGATGAATCCATAGAATCTGAATTTCCACATTAAAGGATCTCTTAAAATCCTCTTCTGGATTAGTTTAGTTTCATTCTTTTCAGGCATAGATACTACATATTATAACAGACACATATTTCTTATTTTTTGTCTCTACTTCTCATATCTATGGAAGTTTTTTTGGGGGCTGAATCTAATGGATTAGCATAAATTGTCACTGATTCAGATAAAGTGTTGAATTTTCCCTCGTAGAAACTATCAAGTCTATCTTTAGAGCATTCTTTACATAACCCTGCAGGAACAACTACATTAGATAGAATATCAGTTTTCTCACGGCTCCTGCATCTACCACATAAAGATACAGAACAATTAGAGCAAGTATATTTCGCTTTAGCTCCACAATTTGAGCAAATAGAATCAAAGAGAAGGATTACTTTAACCAAAGCTCTCACTATTGAATAAAGAGTTCAATCATATTAAAACTTAACAAAAATGTGCGAAATAATTTTAATCTGTGGATAATTATTATGATTTAGATAACAATGGTGCATATAACTGAAGAAAAAGTCATGGATTACTTCCTTGAACTAATGAATGATGATGAAATTGATTTTCTTATAAATAAAGAAGAGGAAAAACGTTCAATTAGTGAATTGATTACAACTCTAAAAAAAACAGATGAAATCCATGATAAAATCCAGACAGCTAAGAAATTATGGAAAAAATTATTTGAAGTGTCAATGGTTCAAATAGACACAGATAAAAAAGGATATGATGATTTATTCAAGTATTTTGACGAATTCGTTAATTTTGAGGAGTTAATATTCGCATCAGATTCGTTTTATAGAGACCATACACTGCATTCTTTATTAGTATATTTTCTGGGTGAATATTTGTTCAACAAACCAGAGTATAGTTTCTTATTTGGGAATTTTTACAGCACATTTAAGGGAGCAGCATTCATGAGTGAATATCTCAGAAAATTAGAAGCTCCACAAGTTTTTGGTGACCTTTACATATTACTAGAAAGAGTTTCAGGTGTTTTAAAGTATGAAGACTCTGTAAGATGTGTTATCGCTTTAACTCACGATTTAGGTTATCCTTTAAAGAAAATCGCAAAAATAAATAAATCTATAGGAAAAATTCTTCCGTTTTTCTCTATTTCAAAATTTGGGGAATTCAACTTTCAATTCGAGACAGTTCAGCAATTTTACATTGAGAACTTACTGGAGCTTATATCATTTAATATGAGCTTTGAAATTGAATATGCTGATTTTAGTTATGATGAGAGACAATTAGTGATTGATATATTAAATAAAACACAACAAATTATGGCATTACTTCAGAATCTTCAAGCACCAGATGAAATTGAATTTCAGGAATTAAAGAACGCATTGAGTAAAATTACAGAAAAAGAAGCTGATATTCTTAGACGAATTTTTACAATTACAGGAAAGATGCAAAAAGATATTTCTAGCATTTTGAGATATTCGAATGACTTTGAGCAATATAGGCATGGAATTATGAGTGCGTATATGTTGATGAAAACATTAAATGCATTCTCTAATATACAAATTGCTTATAGTGATCCCTCTCAAGTTCCAATCGCAGATCTTGAAATTGATTCTATCAATGCAAAACTACAAATCCTTAAAGCAATGTCAGACCATACTAGTCCTGGATTTCAAATTAGAGATTTTAACAATTACTCTGAAGCATTGATATTGTTCGATGAAATAGAAGAATTTTCAAGGATATCAAGAGCTAATCAATTCAGGCAATTTGTTAATGAATTTTGTAAAACAGAACTGAGTGTTAAGGATGGTTGTCTAAATATTGATTTCATTTTTGATGATGAAAACGTAGCTGATTTGAATCCTGAAATAGCATTCAAAGACAAATGCATGAAATTTCTAAGAATATTCGATATTCCAAACCTATCAGAGGAGATAAAATTAAGATTTCGAAGCATTGGAAAGTTACCAACTAATTCGAATACATATGAATTACAAATTGAAAAAAATCATGCAAAAATTCTAATAAATGACAAAGAGGAGGATATGGCATCATACCTTAAAACAAAGGACGTTTTTCAGGGCTAAAAAATATAACAACTCAATTCAGAAAGAAACTAGTTCAAGAGAAGTTTTTACTGAAATATCATGTAATTAGCTTTCTTATTTTTCATTTTATGTTAAGCTACTCTTAGTTGTTGAATCAAGAAGTAAATGGCTTATGTAACCAAGAAGGAACCCAAAGATAGGATAGATAATAAAAACATGATCAAACCTAGGAATAATTACAAAACATGCAATAAAAGCAGTTATGAATATGAATGAAAGCATGAACCAGGAGTGGAAAAATTTTCGGTGTTCGGGATTAGATGGACGTTCTAAAATATCTGGTAATAGCGATCCAAATAATACTAGAACAAGTGAAGCAGCTAATATTCCTGAAAGCAAAAAATAATTAAAATTTGAAGCAAAGTAATAATAAATTCCACCAACAATTGGAATACTAAAAATCACTCCACCAATTATGTGAGTCTTTCTACTAGGCATCTTTGTACTCCATAAATATAATTCAAACTTTCATATTTAAACAAAAGTAAAATAGGGGTCTTACAAAAGAGCTTGAAAAAAGTCATAAATGTGTGTGAAAAGAACTCAATATGGAAGAACTTAGACAAAAAGCACAGAGTTGGATAGAAAAACTACAAACAACAACCAAATTGATAAAAGAATTACCAGAGGATTTAGAATTACCTAATGGCTGGTCAATTCGAGAAATTACCATACATCTTCAGGGTTGGGATGAAGAATTTATCAAATTCTCAGAAAAGATTAAAAAAGGGGAGCCTTACTTTGCTTTTTTCAGTGGACAACACGATCGTTACAATCAGAAGTTCTTTGAGAAAAACCACAATATATCATTGGAACAAGCAAAAAAACAATTTGCGATTACTAGAGAAGAGATAACTTCTGTTTATGAGAATATTGCAAACAATTATCTACAGGATGATAATAAGATGTTAGGTTTCTTTTCTCTTTGGTGGCATGATGTACATCATTTGAAACAAACAGGAATAGATGTTGAATTTTTAATGGAATGAAAGCATCTATCAGAAATCTTTTTGTGTCTTATATTACAAAGATATTCTATGTCACGAATTTCTCGAAGACTTTGAAGAATGACTGGACATGATCTCAGAAAAACACCAGTAGGACCATGTGCACAATGTAATCAAACAGTCTATAAACAAAATATGACAATTTGTAGAAAATGCAAAATTATACTCCATAATCATTGCTTAGGAGAACATATTATTATGCATCAATCGATAGAAAAGGGTAAGAGGGAGGAATAATCATCCAACTTTATCTTTATTCATCACAAAAACTTTAGGTTTAGCCCCAGGGATAAGAAACCAATAAAGAAGGTTACAAGCTTTGCAGTAGAAATAATCACTTCTGATTTCATCAATGAATTTACCACATTTAGGACATTTCATTCATACACACACTACAAAGAATATTGGATAGAGAGATTTTTCTTATATATCCAACATAATCGTGATAATAAAAAACTTGTTTACCCAGCAACTCTCTTTAAATTTAGCATGAATTTTACTCAATAAATTAAAATCTACTTTACTCTTATCTTTTTAACATTTCTTTTTTGTTCTGTTACAATAGTGACAATTGTAGCAATTAGAAAACCTATGAATACGACTAGGAAACTTGGAGAAAAGATTTTCAGAGAAACTAAAAGTAAACTTACAGAAGAAATCAATCCGAATAGAAGAGATTTGTACTCTTTTATAGGTACTTCGATATACTTTTTCTTCTCTTCATCGTCTAGCAGATCATCAATTATATTATCTATAAAATCTGCTTGTTCGACTTCGTCTAGATTGCGTTCTTTCATCTCCATAGTGATTCCTTTTTGAATTTAATTCTTATATTTAGCTGAAATTATGAAAAGTTAATAAAAGTTTATTTGAAAGATATAAACTAAATAGATAAAATTAGAAGTCCAAAGCCTCTTCAATAATCTTAAATGCGAATAAAACGTATTTTCGTTGATACACAAATGAAAAAGGATGATAATATGCCCATTTTATTTGACACATTTCCCAAACTTGAAGCAAATATTCCTTGGATAAGATTAGGACCGATGAATACACCAGTAGAAAGGATGGGGAAACTAGAAGATAAACTAGAATTAGATTCTTTATGGGTAAAGAGAGATGATATCACATCTCCAATTTATGGGGGGAACAAACCCAGGAAACTTGAATTCATTCTAGGGGATGCAAAGAAAAGAGGTTACAAAAGAGTAATGACTACTGGAGGATTTGGATCAAATTTCTGTGTAGCAAATGCAGCAATGTGCAAAGAAATAGGATTGAAAGCTGTTGCAGTTCTAGTTGACCAACCTATGACATCTTATGTGAAGAAAAATCTATTGTTTAATATTTATTGTGGAAATGAGTTAATTTACATAAAGAAGAAAAAGAGATTAAAATGGATAAAATTCATCAAGAGGATATTCAATCCCAAGACTTACTTCATGTTAGTACCAGGTGGGAGTGTACCTCTAGGAACATTAGGATTTGTAAATGCTGCTTTTGAATTGGGAGAACAAGTTAAAGAAGGTTTAATTCCTGAGCCTGATCATATTTTTGTACCAAGCGGTTCTGCAGGAACCGTAGCTGGATTAGTACTTGGAATAAAACTTGCGAATTTAAAATCAAAAATTCATGCAGTACAAATATCATCCTATACGGGATATGAGGGAATAGTTAAGTTAGCTTATGAGACATGGGAGTTGATGAAGAAGTATGATGAGACAATCTCCGATGTAGAAATTGATAATTTGATATTTGAAAGGAAATACTTTGGTGATGGCTATGCACTACCAACAGACGAGGGAATTGAAGCTATAGAAATCATTAGGGAAACTGAAAATCTAGAATTGGAAATAACTTATTCAGGTAAAACTTTTGCAGCTTTCCTTGATTTTGTTAAGGAGAATAGAGAAGAGATAAAAAACAAAACAATATTATTCTGGAATACTTACAATAGTATAGATGTATCTAACCTAATTCAAAACGTAAACTACAAAGAATTGCCTAAACAACTATATTGGATTTTCGAAGAAGATATTATTAGTAAATTATGATATTGATCTCAGATTTATCTCTTTATGATAAAGTTTAATTTAAATGTTGTTTAATGTTCTGAAAACATAATTATTGTGATTAAAATGGTATTTCAGGAATTCAGATCAAAAATTAAAAAAAAGCATATAATTTGGGGAATTGTAATTATCATATTCCTGACTATTACAATCTTCTACATTGTAAGCAGAGTAGTAGATGGGAATTTCATTGAAACTGCATTTAATGATAGATTTCCAGATATAATCCCAGAAGATGAAGTTACTCAAACGAATCCTTACAAGTATTTTATGTCAAGTTATGTAGATTCTTTTTTCATTTATGCATTTAGTGCTCTAGTACTTCTTTGGATTATCAGATATGTTCTTAAAGCTGTTAGAAAAAGAGTCTCTCCTGACATATACAATGTACTGAACGTTCTTGTTAGAATAGTAATTATCCCGTTCTTTATAATTGCATATCTGAATAGCTTTGATGCTTTTACAGGAGCATTACTAGGTGTTGCAGCAACAGTGGGTGTTGCTTTTGGTATTGCTGTTTCAAAATCAGTCAGTGATCTATTTTCTGGACTCTACATGGTCTTTAGTAAGCATCACAATGTAGGTGATTATTTGATAATACCAAGTATGAATCTAGAAGGTGTTGTTAAAGAAATATCAATAAACTACCTATCATTAGATCAACCCAGAAATAATGTTGCGGTCATTCCGAATAGTAAATTGAGAGACCACGAGATAATCAATATTAGTAAAGTGCCCGTCGAAAAGGAGAGAGACGGGGTTACAGATTTCTTTCTTTATGGAAAAAGAGTTATTGAAACACATTTCATATATCCTTTAGAATGGTCCAGTAACTCAGAAGACAGCCACGAAATTTGTGCAGAAGCAATTGCAAAGACTATTGTTGAATTCAAAGATTTTCTAGAAGCTGATGCAGATTGGAGAATAACTAAAAGAGATCGTTTAAACAGAACATATGTTATTAATCTGACTGTTCTCGGTTCTAACAAATTATTGAATCTCATAGGTGATTTTACAAACTCTTTGGAAGCAAATTACGAGTTATTAAAATCTAAAAGAAAATAATAGCCTAAAGATTAAACACTTTTTTGATTTTTTTTGCTGTTTCCCTCAGACTCAAATTTGTGTTATTTATCTTAAGATAATTTTCCTTATAATAGAAATCATTAGTAGTATTCATGATATATTTTTCACTCGTAGAAAGTAGCCTTTTCTCTGAAAGTTCCAATTCTTGTTTTGAAGGCTTTTCGAGCAATCTAGTCGCTTCCTTGTTTCTTCTCAATCTTTCTTCCAAATCAGCTTCCAATTCCACATAATATATGGTTCCACCTTCCTTTCTGAAGATATCACAGATCTTATCGACATATTCCTTCTCCTCTTCCATATTGAATGCCCAAACATATGTAAAAATCAATCCAGGTAAATTACTAGTTGCCACTTCCTCAAAGATTCTTCTTCTAAACTCTGAATTGAGTTTGTTGAATTTAGGTGTTCCAAATTCGAAGAATTCTCTAACGAATTCTATTGACATATGATTGTGTAAGAGCTTCAGACCCGTTATTTTTGTAAGCTCTCTTCCTACTGCCATTTTGCCTACAGCAGGTGGACCAAAAATAATTATGAATATCATTAGAAAACTGATATATTTCGAACTAAAAAACTTTATTTATTACTTAAAAAAGTAGATAGATAACTTGGTAAATTCAAGTTTAATCAAAAGTGAAAATTATGAGTTTAGATCCTTCTATAAAAAAAGAAAATTTGATTTTTTCATTCTTAGTTTGTCTATTTGTATATGCTATAGCGGCAGGTGCAGCTGTTGGAGTGGGTTTCCTTCTTTATAATAGGCTGCATATAATCTCTGTAACGCTGATTGCAGATGTCACTGCTACTCTTGTAATCTATATATTTAGTCATTTGTTCAAAAATACTAGTTTATATGATGCCTATTGGAGTGTTGCACCAATAGTAATTGTTCTATTCTGGTTATTTATCTCAGGATCATTGGCTACAATATCAGCAAAGCAAATAATTGTTTTAGTTATAGTATGTATCTGGGGTACAAGATTAACATTAAACTGGGCAAGGGGATGGGGTGGACTCAAGCATGAGGATTGGCGTTATACAAAGTATAGAGAAGATATGCCCAAGCTATTTTGGTTTATCAATCTAACTGGTTTACAATTAATGCCTACAGTTTTAGTTTTCTTAGGTTGCTTATCTCTTTATCCAGTTTTGTTTGTCAATACAACTTCATTTACCTACCTTGATGGAATTGGGATTGCTGTAGTTTCAATTGGAATATTATTAGAAACAATTAGTGATGAACAGCTTAGAAAATTCAGAAAAGTAAAAGAAAAAGGGCAGTTGATGACAAAAGGTTTGTGGGGTGTTTCAAGACATCCAAATTACTTGGGAGAAATAAGCTTCTGGTGGGGACTTTATTTCTTTGCACTTTCAGCAAATCTAAACTACTGGTGGGTAATAGTAGGACCTGTTGCAATAACAGTTTTGTTTTTTGCAATTAGTATGCCGATGATGGAAAAAAGAATGTTAAAAGAATATCCTCAATATACTGAGTATAAAAAGAAAGTTTCAATGATGATTCCTTGGTTTCAAAAAAGGAAAAAATGACGTTAACTAGAGATTCTTAAGCATCAGAATACCAGTGTTAACACACGCGTACTGAAACTCATATGTATTCTTAATACTAGGATGAGCTTCATCTCTTTCAAGAACTTTGAATGAGAATTTAGAAAAAAACTTCTCTGCTGTTTCTGTTAAAAGATATAAGCTTCTGATTCCATTTTCTTTTGCATGTTTAATCGAACTTTTTGTTAAGAGAGTTCCAACACCTTTTCCTTGCAATTCAGGACTTACTGCTACTGATCGTAATAGTCCGATGTCATCATATTTCTCAAAACCAGCACAAGCAAGAATGTTGTCTTCTTCGTCTTTAATGACAAGAAAATTACCAATGTATTCGTCAATATCTTCAACAACTAAATCAGTCTCAGTTAATAGATTTCTTATTCCAGGTGAATCATTTTGGATAGCTTTAACTACTTCAAACATTGAGATTGTAGAACTACAGACATTTAAAAAAGATATAGTATATACAAAAAGAAAAGAAGTTGGATTGATGAAATTTAAGCAATCCAAGCGTTGAAGAAGTATAGTAGTATTACTCCAGCTGCTAGTATTATCATTCCATTAAGGATTAAGAAAAACTGTGAATTTGCTTTTGAAAGTGTTTTTCTTCCATCAGAGTTTCTCCAGTAGATATGAATCAGAGCAGTACCTGCCCATTTTTCAGGATTAAGATCTAAGAATAAGTGAGATGCCTGACCTATCAAGTACATAGCAAATATAGGTGTAAGGAAAATCATTTCATCAGTGATAAAGAATATTGGAAGACAAATTAGAAGAGGTATGAAAAGCGAGTGAGTAACAACATTTCTGTGAGGTAAGAGTTTTTTCCAAATAACATCATAGTCTGGAAGCTGAGCACCAAAATGACATGCAAGAAAAGAAAGAACTATCCACATCCCATGTCGTGAAGCAAAATCAGTAACCGCAGTAAATTTTGCCAAAACGTAATAAACACTTATTGCTACCGCCCAAGAAAAGGTAGCTCCAATTAAATGACCTTTGCGATGCAAGTAATCACCGAAATGTAAAGACTCTGGTTCTTTTTAAATCTTAAGCCTAAAATATGGAAAACAGATTAATATGGAAGAGAGTTATAGATTTATTTCTTCCATTTGAACCTAGTTTTTGAATTAAACTATGAAACAAATCTAGTTTTAAAGATGCTCAAAGGAAGAAAGGAAAGAGTTTAAAGAAGAGCAATCATACAAAATTAAAATATCTTTGAGAATTGAATAAAGCGTGAGTCTGAGATAATTGAAAAACGAAACTACACAATTGGATACAAACAGCACCAATCCAGATGCTAAACAAAAAATCAATTCTGAGAGAAAGAATAGTATTAATTATTGGATAAAATTTGAAAAGAATGAGATTTTCCTCCTTCTGAGCTTTTTCTTTTTTGGTATTGCATTTGCGAACTATGATCCATATGCTCCTATTTGGCTGAGACAGATTTTTCAGGAAGATTCTTTTCTTATAATCGGATTAGTTGTTATCATCCCTAGTTTAATGGTAGCAATTGGAACATCCATTTGGGGTGTTTTAGCCGATAAATTTGGAACAAAGAAGTTTGTGGTGTTTGGTTTTTCTATTTATCTATTAATGTTCCTTTGTTTGATTTTCACATCATCTTCTACCTATTTTCTAGTTATAGTACTCATAGGGAATCTATTTGGATCAGCTCAAGCATCGAATTTTTACGCTCTTACTACGAAATCTGTTAACAAACCCAAATCAGTCGTATTAGCAAAAATCACTGCTACAGTTAGTTTATCTTATTTTATAATGAGTCCCGTTGTGGGTAGAATCTATGATTCTTTTTCCAACGCAATGACAGTTCAATTGATTATCGCAATAGTGTCATGTTCAATAGCGATAGTCCTTATTTTCATGGTTAAGGAAAAAAGAAACACACAGGAAGAAATTATTTCAAAATCAGTAGATGAAAAACGATCACCTATATTCCTCTTTGCATTTCTATTTATAGCTTTAATGATAGTAGTTTTTACCTTTCAATCTAATGTTGGTTTCTGGGCTTATACTTCAATTTTCTTTTTAGATACACTTGAAATAAAAGGACTCTATTATTCTTTTGTTATAATAGCTAAGACAGCTCTAGCGATTCCCTTAGCGATTCTTCTTGGTAACATAAGGAAAACAAAGAAAATCTCTGGATTGATAATTTTATTCACGGGTTGGTCCATAATCGTTTATTTAGTCATGATGCTCTTTCCAACGAATTGGATTCTAGTTCTAATAATTTATAGTATTCCAATGTATCCTTTGTATAGCGTTTCTTTCTATTCACTTGTTACAAAATTTTCCTCTTCAAAGCGACGTGCAACAGCTTTTGGTATCTTTAGTGCGATTGGAACAACTGGTTATGTTACTGGTATCCTTATTCTCGGAGCATTTGCAGATAGATCCTCCCAAGGAATTTTCGTGATGTTAAAAATATCTCTTATTTTTGCTTCAGTAGCTTGTTTTCTAGCAATAGTGTTCTTCTTTCTTGTTAGATTGAAGAAAGAGTCAATAAGAGCGATAGAAATGAATCTTTCGGAATAACTTAATGAAGAAAGATGTGTTTCCTTTCAGAGGATCAAATCCCTTTCTGATATTTAATGCTTATTTTTCTCACTATGAAGGAAAACTGCACAATTCCTAAAAAGATTTTTTAGATACTTTTTCTCTTGTATAAATGTGAATAATTCAAATCCACAATGTATTTGTATATGGGAGGATGAAGAAAAATGCAATGATTGTTCATTAAAAGGAAGATTGCATTGTCATTTGAATATAAGATATAGCATCATTTTTGGTATTCCTTTTTTCATTGGTTTCATACCAGCATTTGTAGGAATGATATTGCTTGGTTATCCTTTCAATCTAATCGCAAATCTTACTTGGTTTGGATATATTATTTTCTTCTTTTTAATCTGGGAACCTCAAATTTTGTGTTCACATTGCCCTTATTATGCAGAAGAGGAAACAAGAATTTTACATTGCTCTATTAACTATGGTTTTCTAAAAACTTCAAAATATAAGCCAGGACCAGCATCCATATTCGAAAAAATCCAATTTATAGTCGGTGCCAATTTAATTTTCATTATTCCCATAGTATTCTTGATAATTGGTTCAAAATGGATTTTTCTAGGATTTACTCTTGTAGGTATCGTTCTATGGTATATACTTATCCAGACAAAGATCTGCACAGATTGTATAAATTTCTCATGCATTCTGAATAGAGTTCCAAAGAATATTAGAGATGAATTCATGAAGAAGAACAAGGTTATGTATGATGCATGGAAAGCTAGTGGATATGTATTTAGTGATTAAACATGAAAATAAGACCAGCAGAATTAGCAGATGCAGAAGGAATAGCTTTTGTTAAATCATTGAAACCAGTTTCAGGATTATCAACACCAGAAATACCTTCTATGTCGCACCAGATTAAAACTTTCATCTCTATCACATATTTGTAGTATTTGTTAGATAGATATTGAAGATATTTATATTAGTTTAGCAATAAAAATGATTAACATTTCAATGGCTCTAGTTAATCAATAATATCAAGATTTTTGTTAGTTATCTATTCCAGATATTCCCTCAATTTCATTCCAGGTTAGTACCTTCATTTCTTTCACATGTCTAGTATTTAATTTTTATGCCGTACTTTATTCTCATACTGATATTTGTTTAGAAAAACTAGTACAAATTATTCTCACAGAATTTCAATTCTTGATATGTTATATTGATAGTTTAGCAAATTTTTTATATCTTCTAACAGCATCTGATAATGACAAGCAAATGTGGATAACCCTTGTTCTGACAAACTATTAGAAAAGGTGAAACCAATTAGAAAACAAAGAATAATAAAAGACTATGAAGCTCTAAGAAAATTACACAAAGAAGGAGTAATAGGGCAAGTAAAAGCATTTCCAAGTAAGAAGAAATCAATGGAGCATTTAGCTGTAGGTTTCAAAGCACCTCAAGGAACACCTTATGCTGGAGGAAAGTATAAACTAGAAATTTTGTTTGGACCAAATTATCCTTACAAACCCCCTTTTGTAAGACTATATACTCCAATATGGCATCCTAATTTCTGGCCAAATCCAAAAGAGTATCCAAAAAAACGTAATATCTGTTTAGCTTTAGTTGACAATGATTTAATTGGAAAACATGATGGTTGGTCACCAGCAAAGAACATTACAACTGTTATCCATTCAATTTTAGCAATGTTTAACGTTGAAGGAGCATATGTAAATCCAAAAGATGTTTTTAACAAAGAAGCTGCTTTAGACTTTTTACATGATAAGAAAAAGTTTCTAAAAAAAGCAAGAACAATTAGTAAGAAGTATGCAAAGTCTTTCTGGTAAATAAAGGTATAAAAGAAGCTTTAACCATTGGTGAATTGAATCATGGATAATAAAGAAAATGATATTCCTGAACAATATAAGGAACTCATGAGAAAAATAGAAGCCATCGAAACAGCTTTAGGACTTTCTGATATTGATAAGATTGTTGAAGATTTAGAACAAGAAATCGAAGAAGAAATAACAGAAAAAGATATTCAGATAAGTCATAAACCTGACATATTATTCAAACCTAGAGCTTATTTGAAACTTGCAAAACATGCTTTGTCATATGCAAATACTAGCATCCCAAAAAAAGATTGGGTAGAAGTAATAGGATTATTGACAGGTCAAATACATCAAGGAGAAACTCCTCTAGAACAAATTGTTGTTGAAGATTATTGGCCTGTTGATCAAGGTGATGCAATAAGTGTTGAAATTGTTGACCAAAAGATCTTTTCAGATATTTTTAACAAGAAGGATTCCAAGCATTTCATTATTGGTTGGGCACATTCTCATCCAAGTTACACACCTTTTCTGAGTGAAGATGATCTTAGAACACATCTCAGATATCAAACCTTTTGGAATAAATCTGTTGCAGTAGTTATTGATCCATTGATGATCTCATCTGTTGATTATGGAATGGGGGTTTTTAGAATAGATGAAGACAGAAAATCATATTCTGAGTTAACTAAAGTAATTGAAGGATTGAGCACAGAAGCATGTTTTGAATCAATTAATTTATTCATGAAAAATCAATACAAAAATATTTAATATCTATAAGGTCGGTCATCTATTGGAATTAAACAATATTAAAACATACATAGCAATTACAATTGTGGGATGTGTAGTAGGAGTATTATACCTAGCAATTCAGAGAAATTTACCAATTGCTTTGATTTTCTTTTATGTGACACTATATCTTATAGTTTCATTGCGTTATTTTCTAGAAAGAAGACATTATAGGAAGCATAAAGCAGTTACAGCTAGTACTCAATTTTTGTTATTACCTTTTAGCATTTTACTAATGGGTAATTACATATCACCTTTAGAAAATAATCCAAGCATCTTCACAATTAATATTGATTTTTCAGGAGGAGATTCTTTAGGAATTTTCTTCAATATAATTTCGATATCACTCCTTTTTCCAATTATTATTCTCTCTCTAAATTTCAACAATTATTTCTCGGGAAAATGGCCAGCAATGGCAATAAATAGAAAGATAAGAAAAGGAAAAACTATACCTTTACTTCTGAATACAGCTTTTGTTTCAATTTTATTACTTGGTTTCTTTATTAACTGGCAAATGGATTTTCTAAGTTTAATATTTATTATAATTTACGTTGTTATGTTTTTTAGATATTTCGTCTTTGCATCTACTATAGAATCACGAAGACAGGTCTCTCGAACTACAGTGACCAGTTCTACTAGAAGAACTCCCAATAGAGCATCAGCATCTTCTCGACAACAAACAAGAACAAGTAGATCAGGTGCTGCTAGATCTTCTTCTTCAAGAGGAAGTCAACGTACAAGATCTACTCAAACAAGAAGAGGAGCACCAAGAACAGCATCAACAAGTGCTAGAATTGATCCTGGTAGAGATGTTACAACTACAAGAAGAACAGCTACAAGATCAGCTGCTGTGAAACTAAAAGACAAAGATATTTTCCCTGCTGGGAAGGCTTCCAAAGAGGATTTGAAATGTATCATATGTTATATGGATTTCAAGAAAAATGATACAAGAAGAATTGTTCTCTGTCCTCATTGTAGATATCCTGCTCATGAGGATGAATTTATGAGTTGGTTCCAAAGATCCAAACTGTGTGCTAGATGTAATAAACTAATTACAGTGAAATATGTTAAACGCCCTGTTTATAGAATTAGCACCAAAGTGTATATAGAAAGGGTAATTGAAAAGGTATAAAAATTACGGAATACAAACTATTTAAAAGCACACTAAAAGCATAAAATATTATTAGAAACGAACCAACCGAGAAGGTCAACGATGGGAACACTTACACACATAACTGGATCTTTCTTTATCTCACTATCACTTGTAGGTGTATCAATTTACTATTTTATTGAAGGTGATAGTATGCTGGGTAGGTTATTTGTGTTCCTTGCGATTTATGTATTTATCTCGTTCTTTTATGTCTTCAGAAGCTTATATTATTTAAAGCACAAAGCAACTTTTAATGAATTTATATTTGTTTATGTGCTGCCCATAATTCCAGTTCTAATACTTTTTGCACAAATGATGTTTGGTATAAATGATATGTTTGTTCTCTCAACTGGTGTGATAAATACAGAATCAATAAATTATTCATTCTACATTAATGTTGTTGATTTGTTGTTATTACCTTATTATCTAGCAAGTAACTATCTATTATTTAGATCTCTAATTAGATATCCTTTCATAAGATTCAGAGCAACAAGTGAAAAAGGCATGCATCCAAAATTATCAGGTTTTCTTCTAATGCTAATAGTACCAGCACTCTATATAGCAAGCACAATAACTTATTTTAACAATTTCTTCTTGTTAATATTTGGAATAGTATACTTCTATCTTGGTTCAATTGCCTTAACTATTTAATAATTTGATTTTAATAATCATTAATGATTCTGGAAGAAACAGCTATATTTCTACCTAGGTTTCTTTTGTTTTGGTATTTTTGATTTTGGGATTTTTTGTTTAGGGACTTTTTGATTTTCATAATGAGATCTAGGATCTTTTAGAACTGATTTTATAGGGATAGGTGATTCTTTTTTCCTTTTTTGTTTTTTCGGAGGAATAATATCTTTTTCTCTATGAGTATATTTAGGTGGAGAATCAGTAGGAATTTTAGATTTAGGAATCCTATCTGTGGGAATTTTCTGTTTTGGTATTTTTGAAATTGTTTTGTTTTTCTTTTTCTTTTTTGCCAAACGTTGTACCTCCTTCCTAACAAATCTTTATTCTTTATTATTTTTGATTTTGAATGTATTTTTATTCTAAGATTATATTGTTTCTGTTAGTTAAATATCTATCCAAACTCCCAATTCCTAAGCCTTGTTTCTATTAAAGAATAATCTTTATTAATTGAGAAACTAAAGTAATTTTTAAAAGGTAGTCTTATTAAGTAAAACATGCTTAATAAACTATCTAAAAGGTTGATTTAAATGAGTGAAGAATTTGAAGAATTATCGTTTGATGAAGAAGAGGAAGAAGAAGAAGTTATCGAAAAAGAAATAGTATCAAAAACTCCAGAAACAAAAACTCCTGATACAAAAACACCAGCAGGAAAGAAAATAGGAGTATATTTCCAAAGCACAATAGGACCAAATCCAAAGCAAGAAAAACTAGTAGTAGCTACAGAAGCTCCAATTGGAGATATCAAATATACTGTGAGTCAGATTTTCGGTCTTCCACCAGAAGAATTTCATTTATCACATGCAGGTAGAACTTGTGATTCTGATGATGTTCTTGAAGACTATGGTGTTGAAGATGGAGATACTGTACTTCTAATTCCAGTTTCCACAGCAGGCTGGATATAACCAAAACGAAACAAGAAGAGACTCGAAAAAAAGCTTCTCTTCGTTTTATTTTTCTTTTATTTTTCCATTTTTTACAAATTCGTTAGTCTCTTTAAAGCACAAAATAATTACTTATATAGCTAAAACGCTTTGATATCAATATTCAGTAAAGAAGACATTAGGGTGTTATAAGATGGCAGAAAAATCAAATTTTTTTGACGAAACTCTTTCGCCAGAAGAAAGAAAAAGGTTTGATAGACAGCTAAGATTACCTGGATGGAATCAGAAAGCTCTCAAAGAATCTTCTGTGGTAATATTAGGTATTGGTGGTTTAGGAACTGAAGTTGCTAAAAATCTTGCAATGGCTGGTGTAGGTACTATATATCTAATTGATTTAGATATTATTGAACATTCCAATCTTAATAGACAAATTCTATTCTCTGATGCTGAAGAAGGAGAACCCAAATCAAAGGTTGCAGCTCGTACATTGAAAAAAATAAATCCTAATAGTAGATATATTTGGTTTTATGCCAACTTAGAGGATATCAATCCAGAGATATATGCAACTGCTGATTTATACATCGCTGGATTAGATTCAGTTACTGCAAG
>JAGLRO010000018.1 GCA_023136245.1 Candidatus Heimdallarchaeota archaeon | reverse complement strand
TTTTAGCTTCTAATCAAGTAAATTACAGTCTTATTAAAAGGAAAATAGAGAGTAATGGAGTTCTGGATGCTGCTAAAGAATTAGGAGTTACTATTATTAGCTGGTCACCTTTGCAAAGTGGAGTACTCTCTGGTAAATTTCACAAAGATGAGGAGTTATACAACAATCTATCTTCAATGCGAAGATTAAGAAGCAAGAATCAGATAAGAGATAGTCAGAATCTTATAACAACGCTAGATAGTATAGCTGAATCTCACAATTCGACTATAGCTCAAATTGCTTTAAATTGGTTAGTTAACTATCATGGGAAAACAGTTGTAGCAATACCTGGGGCAACAAAGGCTAGTCAAGCTGAATCTAATGGAAAAGCAATGAGCATCAAACTAACCAAAAATGAACTAAATGAGATAGAAGAAGAATCTCGTTTATTCCTCTAATTTCATCCTATTGTTACTTCTTTTGGCATATATGAATCAAGCTGAGGAGCATGTAATAATCCTTTATCTACACACTCATGGAGAACATTGGGATTTAGAATTGATCCCATTGATTTTATTGTATTAAATAAGTTGACTGATTTTTCTATTAACTCTTCTTTCCTTTCAATTACATAAGGATCCCATATCATTCTTGGTTGCCCCTCAAGACATTTTGTAATCACCTGTTTAGCTATTTTGCAACTTTCAATAATATTCTCAGGCGTTGCAGCATGGTTTGCTTCACTATAACTTACGACGTGAACAATATGAGGATTAAGTTGCATCTGCAACATTGTTGATTGAGCTAGTTGCCCTTTAGCCATATCTAAATCGATAGGATAGCTAAACAAACCAGTTCTTGTTTGAGTATATACTTGAAAATTATCATCTTGCAAAGATTCAATCATTTCTTTTTGAGCAAGCATTTTTGCTAAATCATCCCTCTGATTTATTTGAGGTGGTGTATTAAACATATACTGTGAGATAAAAGTTTTTACTCCTAGTTCTTTACAAATATTCGCTCCTAGAAAACCTGCAGCTATTGCTACTTCAGTATCAGAATCTCTCATTGACCATTGATGTGATTCAAGAATTTCAACGGGGATATCTTTTTCCGCATGCCATTTTATTGCATCAAGATGAACTTTTATTGAGGATTCAATGTCCATTGGTCCTCTTCCGTCCATTTTGTTATACCAAAAGATAGGTATTGCAGTCCATGCATTGTTTATTGTATCAATATATAGTTGAGCTAAATCAACCAAATCATCTGTTCCTGCATAGGTTCTCATCAAAGGGTAATTTCCTATTCTTGAAGCTTGGTAAAGCTGATCAAAATCTTTTTTTGCTCTTACAGGAACACCTCCTGCACCTTTACTCGTACTCATTCTTTCGGGATGGAAGAAATTTGCTTGTGCATTTTGATCGGTTCCTAAAGAAATAACATCAAGACATCCACTTTCAGCTATTTTTTTAATCCCCTTAACCGTTTCTTCCAAAGATGGTAACCCAAAATGATGTCTTAGAACAGGAAAAGGTATTTTTGAATCTATTCTTTCTATTATCTGTTGAGGTGGTATTAGATGTCTTTTTTCTATAATAATTCCTCTAAGATAAGCTGTTGCTTGTTCTGAATCATCACCTTGAAAATAAGCATTAAAAAACCCATTTTGTCTTTCGTTTTGAATAAGTTCTGGTAATCCACCTAAAATGAATTCTCTTTTACCTAAACCTTCTTCTTTTATTCTTCTTTTCAAATGCTGTAAAATTTCAGTTCCTGTTTCAGGAGTTAATCTATAACTTAAACCTACTATATCAGGATCGTGTTCTCTGATTGCTTCAATAATTCTTTCAACCTTTGTTGCAGGACCCAAAAAGATTGTTTCATAATCTTGTTTTTCTGCTAATTGTAGAAACCTATGAATTCCTGCAATATGAACACAATCTCCTATACAAGCTCCTAGTATTTTCTTCATTTAAGTTTCTCCTAGAACCAACCTATAATCCTTTATTGTTTCAAGTTCAGAGATACTTCTTAAATCTTCATAAATTGTTTCTGAGTTGAGCCCTAACCTACTTAGATTTCTTCCTTGATTTCTAAAATCAATTCTTAACTCTTCTGAAGCTATTTCTATCAATCTATCAATTTGATTTGTACTAACACCAACAACTTTACCAAGTTCAGAAAATGGAACAAGACCTGTAGGAATGTCCTCTGTTAAATATCTCATATCAAAGGATTTAGGTGCTAACAATCCTCCATAGAATGGATTATTATGTAAAGCATCATAAAGATTTTTTTCTTGAAGCCCATATCTTTCACATAACCATTCTCTTAAAGATTGAACTTCTACACCAAAAGCTCTAGCAATATTTCTTCTTTCATCGTCAACTTGTTCCATATAATTAACTATTTCTCTTGTAGCTCCTTCTCGATAAAAATCAAAAGATTCTTTATTTTTTATTCT
>JAGLRO010000179.1 GCA_023136245.1 Candidatus Heimdallarchaeota archaeon | reverse complement strand
TACTTGTAATCCCATAATCATTGATTCTTTACTTGGTTTATGTTCATGAACATGCGAATGTACCCCAAAAGCGAATCCTTGTCCTCTACTCATTGCTATATTCAAATGCCTATGTTCATGTTTGACTTTACTTTCTGTTAGTTTTGTGTCGAAGTAATTTTCCATTTCAAGAACCGCTATATTACGTGCAGGTTCCATTAGTGATTCACCAACTCCAACAATTACAAATAGAAAGAGAACACCAACCCATGGATAAACTAGACTGTATCCAATAACTCCTCCACCCTTAACAACCATACTTATAGCCATGGGTATCCATGAACCGAGTTTGTCAACAAGTTTCCCAGTTAGGATTTGGGATAATCCCCAAACAGCATCACCAGAGAAATATATGAGAGAAATTTGCAGTTTTGATATTCCATGTGATGCAAGAACTAGAGGAAGGTTGGGTGTGTATATCCCGTGAGAAAAATCATAAAGAGCATAAATTATTAGAAGAAATACAAAGGGTAAGAACTTGAACATCCCTTTTAAGTTATCTAAATGAAAATGTGGCAATGTAATTTGATCAACTTCAAAGATCTTAGATTTAGTTTTTCTTTGAATAACCAACGTAATAATCACAGAAATTAAAGCTAAAAAGATTCCAATGAGCAATACAACTTGGAAAGGGGAAAATACCCAGAATGTTCGTTCAGCAAAAATGGTTTCTTCAAAAACTCCTGCTAAACCTTGTCCAACTGCTCCACCAAAAAATACACTCCCAAGTAATGTCCCAACTACTTCTCCTTTGTTTTCTTTAAAATATGTATTTGAATAATTTAGTATAGCAATAATCAATAATCCGTACCCTAATCCTTCAAAGAAACGAGCTAAAGTGACAGCAACTAAGAATGGCAGAACCATTGTCATAAGACTTGAAAACCACATAACCATTACTACAAAAAAAGCTGATTCACTTTTCCCACAAATCCTAGATAAGAAAAGTAAACCTATAACTTGCCCTATAGCATACAAAACTGAAGTTGTAGAAACTATAGCTTCACTACCTCCAAGTGCTATAATTTGAAAAGGTAGAAGTAGGCGAGCTAAACCAATACCAAATGAAGCAAGTAGAATTTGGGAAAAATGGATGAAGAGACTTTTGTCTTCAAAAAGTAAAATCCGCATTAGCTAACCAACCTTTGATCAAACTATAGAAATTAATTTTTTGCTGAATATTTATTCTTTTAGGTAAAGAATGACTTTATATTTGAGCTATTTTTTGAATATTCTTTGAGATTGAGCTGACATCTCAATCCTTTCACTACAAAAATCTTGCATAATAAGAAATGTGAATGAAATGAAAACAATTTTGATAACTGGAGCTAGCAGAGGATTAGGTTTAGAATTTACTAGACAATATATAGAAAGGGGAGATAAAGTAATTGCGACATGTAGAAAACCAGAGAAAGCAAGGGAATTGCAAGAATTACAATCTAAATTTCTAAGCAAGCTATCTCTAATCCAAATGGATGTTGCAGAGGAAGAAGATAGAAATAGAGCATACGAACAGATAGAAAGAGAATTTGGAGTTTTGGATGTTCTTATTAATAATGCAGGAATTATCTCCGGAAATGAAAAAAAATCATATTCCTTAGGAGAAATATACAAAGAAGATTTCAACAAAGTGTTTCTTGTTAACTCAATAGCACCTTTACTAATAAGTGAGAAATTTCTACCTATGCTTGAAAAAGGAAATGAAGCAAAAATTCTCAACATAACATCCGATAATAGCAGTATCGCTAAAAGATCAGTAGGGGGTAAATATAGTTACTGTACCAGTAAAGCAGCTCTGAATATGATAACGAAGATACTATCGAATGACCTTCTTGAGAAAGGAATAATAGTTTTAGCTATTCATCCAGGTTGGTTACGTACAGATATGGGTGGATCAACTGCTCCACTAGAAAAAGAAAAACCTATATCAATGATAATTGATTTAATAGAAAAGGTAGAAATCTCAGATACAGGGAAATTTCTTAGTTGGGAAGGCGAAGAAATCCCTTGGTAGTTTATCAACAATCAAACAAGATATTAACCATAACGATTTATCTTTGCCAATGTCTTATGAATTTAAGATTGAGGAATATAATCCAGAATGGGGTGAATGGTTCTCTCAATTGAAAGTGTATTTCGAACAATACCTATCCGGTTTAATTATTCGTATTGAACATATTGGAAGTACTGCAGTACCAAACATTGTTGCAAAACCGATAGTAGATATGGACATAGTACTTGAAGAAGAAAATTTTGATAAGGTAAAAAATAAACTCGAAGAATTAGGATACATCCATCAGGGAGATCTAGGTATAGAAGAGAGAGACGCGTTCAAATTGCTTGATAATAATGTAAAACAATCTCTTCCTCCTCATCACTTATATGTATGCAAAAAAGAGAGTAAAGAGCTGAAAAAACACATTATTTTCAGAGAGTATTTAAAAAGGAATTCTAAAGCAATGAATGAATACAGTAAGACAAAAAGAGAGCTATATAAGAAATATGCTGATAACAAGGAAGCCTATATAGAAGGTAAAGATTCGAAAGTTAAAGTGCTATTAAGAAAAGCATTGAAAGAGCATAAAGTATTAGATGATTAGGTAATTTCTCATTATCTTTTACAGCTTGCCCTTATTGAATATATTTTAAAGACGAAATATCTTATTTATATTTAAGGAGTGTTTCAAATTGGAAGAAGAAGACTTGAAATCAAAATTAAAAGATAAACTTCACCAAAAACTTGAAAACAAAATTGAAGATTTAACGGAGGCGACAATTGTGAAACTCCAAGAAGAAAATGAAGAACATGTAAAAGATGAAGAAGAAATCGAATCTGAAATAGATTCTGAAAAAGAAGAATCAGAAGAGGAATTTGAGGAAGAACCTGAAGAAGAACCTGAAG
>JAGLRO010000178.1 GCA_023136245.1 Candidatus Heimdallarchaeota archaeon | reverse complement strand
TATTTATCTCTCTAGCTCTTGATGACATATATCCAAAAGAATTAGGTGTAATAAAACGAATATCATTTAGTTTTTGAGTCACCATCCATTTCACAATTTCTATTAAAATATCTGGAGATCTATGACGAGTTTTGTGTGCGAACATTGTTGGTACTTGACAAAATGTACACCCAAAAGTGCAACCTCGAGTAATTTCCAATGGAGGATAGTAACCTCTTTCTTTAGAAATAAATGGATAGTCATCTAAGTTGATTAGAAGAGGTTTTTGAGTAAAAGTAATTTTTTCAGAATTATTTTCGATAAAAGCAATACCAGGTGATGAATAGATATCATTACCTTCAAGATAATTCTTTAAGAATGCGGGAAGGGAGTACTCTGCTTCTCCAATAAAAGATACATCAAAACCTATTCGTAAAGTAGCGAACGGATCACCAGTCGGGTGACTTCCACCTGCTATAAACAAAACTCGATTTAATTCTTCTGAATTTAACGAAGAGTACAAATTCTTCATCTTTTCATAAATTTCTTTTAATTGAGCAGTTCTAAATGATGTTCCGAAAACAATACTCTGATATCTTTGTAAGAGTCTTTTAATCTCTTTTGTGTCAATATTTTCTAAAATTACTAAATCTAATTTTTCTAGTTCCTTATCTTGGTCTATTGTTGCAATTAAAGGAGTTAAGCTATAGAAATTCTTTTTTTGTATTTCAAAAACAATAGCTTTCTTATTATATTTCACTGCAACTATCTCCAATTGATTAGTACATCTTCTGGTCGAAAATGCTGGTCAATAATTGTATCTTCAAAATCCGTTCTGTAGCCATTTTGATGCATTACTAAACCTAACCAAGCTATCATTACACCATTATCTATTGCTAGATCAGCTTTTAATCCTTCGAATGATGCATTATGGGACAGAGTCATTTTTTCGAGCATCTCTTTCAAACGATTATTGGACGCGACACCACCAGTTACTAAAACTTCTGTTTTCTTTGTATGTGCAAGTGCTCTTTCTGTTACTTCAACCAACATTGCAAAAATGGTTTCTTGTAAACTAAAAGATAAATCTTGTATACTGTATTCTTTTGACTCTAATAACCTTGAAACATGTGTTAGGATACCTGAAAATGAAACATCCATACCTTTGATAACATAGGGTATAGGGATATATTCTTTACCTTTACTCGCTTCAAGTTCAATTACCCTACCCATTGGAAAATCTTTATCACTTAAACCTGCATTCCTCCCGAAGACATCTAAACAATTACCAACAGGAATATCGATTGTTTCACCAAAAACTCGATATCTTCCTTCTGAGTATGCTAAAACTTGGGTATTACCCCCACTTACGTACAGGCAAACAGGATCAGATAAATTACCGACAAGTCTTCCAATTTCAATATGGGCAATCGGATGATTAACTGCCATCAGAGGTTTTCTCCAAGATAGTGATAGTGTTCTTGCAGCTACAGCTCCAACTCGAAGACATGGTCCCAATCCTGGACCTTTAGTAAAAGAAATCAAATCAATTTGCGAAGAATCTAATCTGGATTCCACAATTGCTTCATCAATTGCTTGTGCCATATATGTTGAATGAAATTCAGAAGCTTCTCTAGGATGAATTCCGCTACCATGTGGAGGTTTGTAGGTTTTCCTTACGTTGGCTAATATAACCCCCTCACTATTAATTATGCCAATTCCTAGCTTATCTGCAGAGCTTTCAATTCCTAAAGAAATCATTAGATATATCATATTTGTGTGATTTAAAAACATGTTTTTAGATAATATTTAATACTCTCTTATTTCATTATCTTCATAATGCTACCATTAATAGAATCAATGTATTTATGGGATAAAAAGCAAAGAACAGGTAGTAAGAGAAACCAAGAGATGGGAAATATAATTTCAATATTTTTTATCTTCTTATTTTTCCTAGTTTACACTTTTACAATTTCCGGAAAACTTTATCCAATCCTAAGAAACACTGATTTGAATTGGTTAGGAATAGAAAGTGGGCTTGTACGAGCATTAGGTTTCATTACACATGCATGGTGGTTAATATTTCTCTTGTTTCTTGTTTCTCTATTGTTGTGTATTTTTCTTTCTTTTCTGCTAACAAAAACAAAAATAGGTAGTTTCCGTACATATGTTGAATATCTAAAAATTGATTCTCAAAAAATGAACAAAAGAGAATTAAGTAAACAACTTATATCTGATATTGGATTAATTGGGATAGCTTCAATTATCATTTTTGTTGTAACAGAATTAATTGTAATGGGAATAAGCTCTATATTTCTAATCTTCATTCTCCCAATAATTCTCAATATAACGGAGAATTCACTTAGTATCGTTTACATTGTCTTGCTTGGAGCACATATTGTTTTTTTCCCTCTTATTCTATTTCTTTATCAAATCTTCATTAGAAGAAGATCTGTGCCATTTGACAGTACCGATATTAAGGAGTTCCTTACTGAAGAAGGAGAAGTGAATCTTGAAAAATGGAGATCTAGAACCTGGGGTAAAAAACCCTATACCTATGATTGGGAAAAAGAAGAACATATTCCTTTGACTTGTTTTGTTTGCGGATCAATAATTTCAAGTGATTTTACTGAATGCCCTATTTGCAATGCAAATCTAGTGGATGAACTTGATGAGATAATAGCAGATTATGAAACAGAAGAAGAGAAGAGTGAAGAAGAATCGAATAATATTAGCAAAGATGAGAACAAATCAGAGAGTAGTGAAAGCACTAGTAAATAACTGCAAATACTATACTTGCTATTATAGTACCAATAACCAGAAACAATAAAGTTCCAGAAATTAATCCACTTTTGATTCTTGCTCTCTTTAAACATTTAGGACAAAATGTCATTTGTTGCGCATCGCTTTTTTGTGGGAGAAACATAGAAGAGATAGCATTAGTGTGCCAATATTTCCTAGAGCAGTCATGACAAATGTTTCTTCCACAACTTTCGCATTCTTTGAAGGCTTCTTTGTTGTCATGAAAATAGCATAATTTAGTCATACTCATCACTATAATGCCTCAGCCAAAAGTCGATCATCAATAATCAGATCGTTGCAACTACATCATTGGCAATTGTCTCTTATTTTCATAATTTTAAAGACTTACTATTCTAGGGACACAAGAGCAACTATTTTTTCTACAACTAATTTTCTTAAAGCAACAATAGTATTCTTTCCTCGTTCTGATTTTATAAGAGGTAATTTCCTGATTTTTGTTTCACTAATCAGATGCTCGTGTATTTTTCTGATATCATTAAAATGAGCTATTAAATCATCTTTTTCTTTTGTGTACTGAGCACTTAAATTTTCTTCATGTAGCGATTCCTCTGGAGTAGAAATGGTTACATACAATAAATTGGGTTTAGATATAAAATACTCATCAAAAAACGCAGGTAAAAGATGTTCTCCTTCAACTACAATCGAAACCTCTTCTGTTGCTGCTCTTGAAAGAACGGCTTCAACCCCAATATTTACAAACTTGGAGTGGTTTTCAAAACCAAGAATCACCTCTTCATACCGACTACTATAAATTGGACGAAGTGATTCATAAGCACTATAGGAAGGTGCGTGAAGTTCCGGCATTATTTCAGCAGACAAAACCTTTCGTAAAATATCACGAACCACGCCAGTACCAACAACATGCTGAATTCCGAGATCCCCAGCAATTGTTCGGGAGATAGTACTTTTACCAACTCCTATAGCACCAGCTATAATAATCCATAGAGGTTTTTTTGACTCTCTCCACTTCTCAACCGCCTTAAATTCATTAGCTGTTTTCTGATTGTATGTTTCTTTTAAATGCATATACACAATCTCATCGTGTTGATCTTTGGGAATATTTTCTTTGTCAAGTTTAATTAACTCATTGAGAACTTTAATGGAAAACTCGAAAGCTTCAGAGAGAGGAAGACCAATTAATTCTAGTTTTTTCGCAAGAATCCCACGAGAAAATAACTGAATTGGTTTATATCCAATATAAATCTGCTTTTCTTTTTCCATTAATAATCCCAATTTTTGGCTCTCTAGTATAAATGTTAGTACTTCACTGTTTAAAAGTTACCTTTTTAGATATGAAAATCTCTAAACTGAATAATGAGTAACAGTCATCCTAACGGTTTTTTGAAGATTAAAACTAAAAGAGATAAATTCGAATATTTCTCAAAAGGAATCTTATCATCAAAATTATCATCAATTGGGATGGATGCAAATTTAGCATTAGAAGTAGCAAATCATGTAGAATCAGAGGTGAGTTCTGACTCTGAACCAATTTCCAAGAAAAGGTTAATTAAAGTAATTACTTCAGAGATTGAAAAAATAGATAAACGTCTTGCAGAAAGGTACAAAGTCTATGAAGGGGAAGAAAAATACAAACCAATAATCATTCTATTAGCTGGGGTTCCTGGAATAGGCAAAAGCACTCTATCATCTAGACTGTCACAGAGACTTGAAATAACAAACATTATAGGAACTGATATGATTAGAGAAATTCTAAGACAAACAATTTCAGCTAAATTAGTTCCTGAAATACACTGCAGTAGCTATGAAGCTTACAAGTACCTAAAAACAAAATTGAATCCGATTCTGAGACATTCTATTGTTGGATATGAAGAACAAAGTCGTCATATCATTGTAGGTATAGAAGCTACAATTCAATCAGCTTTGTATTCAAGAGAAAATACAATAATCGAGGGAGTACACTTAGCACCAAATATGATCAAACATTCTATTCTACATGAACCTCATGTATTAATGATTCTTCTTTATCTAGAAGATGGAGAAGAACATTTATCTAGAATCCAAGAGAGAGGTTCAGAGGTTGAATTAAGAGATGCAGAAAAATATACTGAAGCATTTGATGAGATTAGGAAAATTCAAACATATCTAGTAGAAGAAGCTTCAAAAGCTGAAATACCAATGATAGAAACTTTTGACAGCAAAAAAGCTCTAAGTAGAATCATGAATCTGATTTGGGAAAAAATACTAAATTTAGAAGCTACCATTAAAACTTGAAGGGGGATTGTAGCTTCTAATAAGTATGTTTTATTTTACAGTTTAGTGAGGGAATATAGGGTAATTCCAATTCAAAACCAACAACCGGAACCCAGATTTGGTTGGTTTCTAAAACACTAGGATGAATTTCTCCAATGATTCCACATTCTTTTTTGTCTATGAGAATTCTTCCACATCTACCTTCTGTAAAAGATGGATGTTTTATGTTTTTGATCTTATATTCTGCTTTTAGAAGAGTCATTAATTGATGTAATCTTTTGTGAGCATCTTCAAAACTTGCTTCTGCATCAGCAATACAAAATGCAGCATTAGTTTGAGTTGTAACTTCATTATCCTCTAATTTCACAATTTCCCCAACTTCAAAAATAAGTTGCGGGTAGGATCCATGAGTGTTTTTTGATAGAACATTTATTAGAAGTGGATAGATTTGATTTCGTAATACACTGTAGGTTGTAGATACAGGATTCTCAATTTTCACATAATCCTCATCATCTACATTTATCTTGGACGTTAAAATTTCTGGATCAGTAAGAGTGTTTGATAAAATTTCAATTCCTCCTGCTCCAATCAGCATATTACGTATGAGATCCTCACTCTCCGTTTCAGGTAGAAGACTACCAACTGTTAGTACTTTCCATTTGGTCGGAATAATTTTAGTATAATCTAATGCAATAACCAATTCTTCAGCAATATCTACCCAATGGAGGATATCAACACGGTAAGGTGGGATTTCAATTGTTATATCAGATTTCTCTACAGAAATGCAATCGAATCTTCGTTTTTTGATTAGTTCTTCAGCTTCTTTTGGTTTTATAGAAGTACCCAGATATTTGTTAACCGTATCCAGATTGAAGGTTATTTTTTCTCCTGTTAATAGAGGTGTAACGACATTTTTTTCAAGTATTTCTGCTGGATATTCAATTTCAACACTATAAATCTCTGCTCCATGATCTGCTAGAACTTGGCATAGAATATTCAAAACCACATTAACTGTTTCAAAATTCGTACCTGTAACTTCTATAAGGCTTTCATTTGTTTCCTCTGTAACTTTTCCTACATCATTGCTATTAATGACAGGGGGTAAAGAGAGAGTCATACCATCTGCTGAAAGAAGAATTGGATAATGCCCATAGCCTTTAACAATATACCCGAATTCTATACCTTTTTCATGCTCTTCTAGAATTCTATCTAAAGTCATCTTTTCTTTGTATTCAAGTGGAACGAATTCATGAGAAGCATCAATTATTTTATAGTCTATTGGGCTTTTAATCATGGAAAGATTATAGAAACCTATAGAAGATCTCTTTCTTCTTCTACCATAGGAATAATCTATCTTCTCTGAAAGCTGCATTATTTGTTTAATGTAATAATCATTAAG
>JAGLRO010000177.1 GCA_023136245.1 Candidatus Heimdallarchaeota archaeon | reverse complement strand
TGAATGGATAATAATCAGGCTTGAAACGATAATTGTCGACTTCTGCTACATCAAGAGCAAAAGTTTTCAGTATACCCAAAAGATCTCTGAATGTTATTGAAGGATCAGCAACAATGCCTTCCGCTTGATTAAATTCTGAGAGGTGTGTTGCGTCCACAGTGTCTGGTCTGTAACATCGAGAAATTGAGAAATATTTTGATGGAATTTCCAGATTTACTAGTGTTCTTGCACTAACTGATGTTCCTTGAGCTCGTAGAACTAAACGGGCACTTTTTTTGGGATCCCATTTATATCTCCATCCTTTACTTCCAGTATCAAAACCATTTTCATGAACCTTTCTAACATTTTCTACAAAGTCTTCTTTAGGTAAAATTCCTTGTTTTGGATTTGATACCTTGTAAACATCAGACCATTCTCTAGCAGGATGATCTTGAGCTTGGAAAAGCGCATCGAAATTCCAGAATTCCATTTCAATTGGAGGACCTCTCATTTCAAGGAAACCTAAACCTACTAGCTTTCGCTTAACTTCATCAAGAAACTGTGCATAAAGTTGTTTTCTCCCAATATAGAATGAAGGAGGAGATACTTCTAAGTCATACTCTCTTAATCTAATTTCTCTCCACGAGCCATCTCTTATCATATTAGGAGTTAATCTGCTTACATCTGTAGCTTCAACAATTTTATCCTTGACATTACTATAAGGAACTTTTATCTCAAATATGAAATCCTTCGCTTCTTCTATCACAACTAGATTCCTTTCCAGTAAAATGTCTTGGAGTTCATTTACATCTGCTTTTTTACCATCAAATAATTGTTCAAGAATTATCTGTAGTTCTTTACTAGCTTCTGCATTCCTGTCTAGTAGAGAAACTTGTCCATTGTCAATTTTTACTAAATCTAATTTTCTTAAAAAACCAATTCCTGCATTTAGTTCATTCTTGTCTGATCCCAGAATTTCTGATAAGTCAGCCATGAGCACCGGTTGTTTTTCTTTTAATGCTGATAATATTCTTCGTTCTATAAGCTCCTTTGATGCAGCACGATTTCCTTCTTCTGTCAAGACCAAATTTTGATGAATGATTGAATTACGCTCCACAAGATTCTCTTTAGCTAAATAGGATATGTAATACTCTAATTTGCCCCTATCCAGTTTTGTCTGTAATTCTAATTCCTTAATTGTAATGTTTTTACTTGCACTGATAATCTGATAAAGTCTAATAGATTCTGGTGGTAAGGATATTTTCTTCTCTAAATTACTCATTATACATCTCTCCTATTTGATGATTTAAAAAAATAATCACTGTTAACTTATTATGTAGGGGTGTTTTCTGAAAAGAAATTGTCGAAATTCCAACTTACGTTACGCCCCATACTGTTTTATGACAATTTGACCCCGTGATTATATAAAACTTTCGAGATTAATAGAAAACTGAATTAATTAGCAATCAATAATCAGAGAAGCTCTTTTCATAATTGAGCTCACCTAGATCTTCAAGTGATTCATCGAGCTCCTCATCAGTAAGTTCATCCGCATCAAGTTGTTCTTGGTAAAGATCTAATACTTCATTCGAGTCCATTAAGAAGTCCAGATCGTCGTCAGAACCCAGCTCCATTTCAAGAATCCAACCTTCTTCATAGGGGCTTTCATTTAATAATTCTGGAGATTGACGTAGTTCATCATTGATTTCATTTATTGTACCGCTTATTGGAGCGATGATTAACAAAGTATCTTCAATTGAATCAATAGATATAATTTCTTCTTCTCTTTCAATGAAAATTCCTGTTTCTGGTAAAGTTATAGAAATAATATCATCAAGATTAAACTGTGCATAATTCGTTATGCCTAATCGATAGATGCCTCTTCCTCTGTCTTCCAACCAAACTTTAGTTGATAGGTAAAGAAATTCTTCTGGGAATTTAAATTGCTTTTTCATTGCATTCTAACCAATCGTTCTTACTCTATTTTTGAAGTTTTCCTTATTTATCTTTTTCTTGAAAGAAGACATTAAATTTTAAGAAATGAAAAAAAATAGTAAAATGGCTGAAACTTTTAGAGTTTATTCATCTTTCTTTTCTTATTTCCTCAGCCTTTTTCTCAACAGGAAGGTAGTATCAACTAGTTCGAAAAGTTTGGTTAGAGTTTCCTCAATTGGTGATTTGTTGAAATATTCAAGAGCTACACTTATGGATACTTCTTTGTAATCTTTGATGAACTTGAAAATCTTTTGGCTTAATTGATCTAATTTAGGAACCTCTTTTTCTTTCACAACATTCACTGAAAGTGAATAAAGTGTCCAGATGAAAAGATTTTCAGATAATGTGTCTATTATTTGTCTAGCATTTTCTTGGAAAACATCTGTTTTTCCATCCCATGTTCCTGTTACTATATCATGGAATCTCTTCTCGAACCAATTAACGAAATCAGCTATTCCTTGTTCAACGTCCTTGGATACTTCAGCTGTACTGAAAAGATAAGTTGTTATACAATCTGTTCCTGCACTGGTAACGCAGAATTGACCATAATCTATTTTCTTTACTGCTCTAGCTTCTCCACCACTTATTTCTCCACCCATACCTGCCACAGCTTGGAGAAAACCTGTGACCAGTGTAGAATCAACTGTAATTTCTCCACCAAGATCCCACTCATAGACTGGTAATCCTGTTTCATTGTGAACAACAATAACTTTTCTCATTGAAATAACACTTGTAAGTATTTTGGAAATCTTATCCAAATAACCCTTTTTCTTAGCTAGGCGCCTTTGTTTTCTCGGCCTAATAACTGCGAAGAATATTGTCAAGCTTATGAATACAGCGGCAATAACTGCCAACGCAGCTGCCATATAAGGTGTAAATTCTGTAAATAAGTATGTTAGAAGTTCTATGAATTTGGGATTTTGAGTCACACTTTCTGAAATATCTGTTGATTCAATTGATAGTACTGATTGGCTTGTAGGAGTATATGATACCTCATACGAGACTTCTGTTACCCGCCATGGTATCATAATTTCACTAGTGAGTGCTACAAAAACTCCATCTGAAATCTGTTGAAATTCTGCTTGAATTTGATATACCATCTCAGTTCCGTTTGCGAATGTGAAAGTATAAGTTATCAAAGCAAAATCTCCATCTGGATTAGTATAGAATTTGATATTTTCGAATGATAGAGCTGCTAATAAATCGATACTAAAATTACTTAATGTTATTTGGAATTGAATTGTATTTAATTGCCTTACTTCACCTACAATTTCCAGTAAAATCTCATAGGTAATCTTAGGATGAACATATATGTTAATGGTACTGGATTGATTCTGATAACCATGTTTATAGAATGTAAGTTCTATAGAGAAATTTTTCCCAGCTATCAGAGATTCATCAAAATAAATTGTAATTAGATAATAATCTGTTCTTTGAGAGTAAGTGACTGATAAAATTTCAGCTGTAGTACCGTTAACAATGTTGTAATCCATTTCAGCTCCTGAGATGAAATCTCCTTCATCGGTCTCATAGATTATATTGAACTCACCATCTTCATCAGCATAAATGGTATCTTGATCATCAGAAGAGGGATCAATTGCAGTAGGATGAATCGATACAATTAGTGTTATAGTCAAAGTTTGGTTTTCGAAACCATGCTTGTAGAATGTAAGCTCTATCAGAAAACTCGTAACAGGAACAATACTACTGTTAATAGTGATAGAAATAACATAAGTATCAAGTATCTGAGAAAGAGCAACATTCTGAATCTCTGCTGAAGTACCATTAATGAGAATGTATGTAAGTTCAGCACCACTGATGAAGTCATCTTCGATTGTTTCATATATTATAATGAACTCACCATCTTCATCTGTATTAATTGTATCTTGGGAAGCAGAAGAAGGATCAATTGCTGTTGGGTGATAAATGATTGTTATTGTTATTATCCAAGTTTGGTTCGCATAACCATGCTTATAGAATGTAAGATTTATTAGAAAACTCTTAGCAGGAACAATACTGCTGTTAAAGTAAACATAAACAACATAGGCATCGACAATTTGAGATAGAACAACATTCTCTATCTCTGC